>NZ_JBWKZF010000022.1:0-83982 GCF_059424195.1 Caulobacter sp. GW456-12-1-14-TSB4 | reverse complement strand
CCTACACCGTTCCAACATCCACCCTGTCCGCGCGCGGCCAGGGTTTTTTCATACCTAGAGGTGCAATCCAGAGTGGCATTCTGGCAACGCTCTCCCCCTGAAGCGCGAATTTTTTACGTCTACCCCGCCCCAAGGCCGATTTTCTCCGTTCAAAGCCCATAGCGCATGGCGCGGTTTTGCGTCATGACTTCCGTCGGAAGGACGCGGGCCGACTATCAGCCCGTCGATTGAGGTGTTTGAGGATAATATGGCGAACGGTGTCGTTAAGTGGTTCAACCCGGCCAAGGGCTTTGGTTTCATTCAGCCCGAGGACGGCGGCCAGGACGTGTTCGTCCACATCGCCGCGGTTGAACGTTCGGGCCTGGCTGGCCTGAACGAAGGTGATCAGGTCAACTACGAGTTGGAAGAAGATCGCCGCTCGGGCAAGACTTCGGCCGGCAACCTGCGCGTCACGGGCCAGGGCGCTGTCCCGGCCGGCGGCGGCCGTGGCGCTCCTGGTGGCGCGCGTCCCCCGCGCAGCTTCGACGCCCCGCGCGGCGGCGGCTACGGTGGTGGCGGCGGCGGTGGCGGCGGTGAAGCCGGCACGGGCGTCGTGAAGTGGTTCAACACCACCAAGGGCTTCGGCTTCATCCAGCCGGACAACGGCGGCGGCGACATCTTCGTGCACATCTCGGCCGTGGAGCGCGCCGGCCTGCGTGGCCTGAACGAAGGCCAGCAAGTCGGCTACGAGCTTGAGCAGGACCGCCGCTCGGGCAAGACCTCGGCCGGCAACCTGCGCATCCTCTAAGGACGCGTCCTAAAGGAAAGGCCGCCCGGACGGACGGCCTTTTCGAAGACTATTGGAAGGCCCCGCCGACGCAGACGCGCCGGACGGGGTCTTTCTGCTTTATGGCTCAAGCGCCGCCGCGAGCGGTTCCGAGGCCTCCAGAGCCCAAACGAAAGGCCCCGCCGATAGCTCGGCGGGGCCTTTGTGCATTCGAGCGAGGCTGGGCGGTTCTAGGCCTCCCGGCGCGCCCGCTCCGAGGCCGCCTGGTTCACGCTGAGCGCCGTCAGGTTGACGATGCCGCGCGCCGTGACGCTGGGCACCAGCACGTGCAACGGCTTGCTCATGCCCAGCAGGATCGGACCGACCAGCAGCGACTCCGTGGCGGCGCTGAGCAGGGTGAGGCCGATATTGGCCGCGTCCAGGGTCGGCATGACCAGCAGGTTGGCCGAGCCCTTCAGCGGGCTGTCGGCGACCATGCGCTCGCGCAGGTGCTGGCTGAGGGCGGCGTCGGCGTGCATCTCGCCATCGACCTCGAGATCGGGCGCCTGCTCGCGCAGGATGGCCAGGGCCTCGCGCATCTTGCGGGCGGTCGGCGAGTTGCTGGCTCCGAACGAGGAGTGCGAGAGCAGGGCGGCCTTGGGCGTCAGGCCAAAGCGCCGGACGGCCTCGGCGGCCAGCTGGGTGCACTCGGCGATCTGCTCGGCGGTCGGGTCCACATTGACGTGGGTGTCGCAGAAGAACAGCGTGCCGTTGTCGAGGATCAGGGTCGACAGGGCGTAGACCCGGCTGACGTTTTCCCGGCGCGGGATGATCGGCAGGGCGTAGGTCATGTGCTGCCACCAGTCGCCGCTACCGCCGACCAGGGCGGCCTCGACATAGCCCGACGACAGCAGCATCGAGGCGGCCACCGTGCGGCGGCCCTCGACGCGGCGCTCGGCGGCCGTTGGCGGCACGCCGCGACGCCCGACCAGCTTCTGGTAGTCGGCGACCAGAGGGCCAAACAGGTCCTTGTCGGTATAGGGATCGACGATCTCGACCTTGCCGCCCAAATCCAGGCGCAGGCCCATCTCGGCGACCTTGGCCTTGATCACCTCGCGGCGGCCGACCAGCACCGGCTGGGCCAGGCCTTCATCGACCACGGTCTGGACAGCGCGCAGCACGCGCTCGTCCTCGCCCTCGGCATAGGCGACCTTCACGGGCGCCTTGCGAGCCCGCTCGAACACGGGGCGCATCAGCTGGCCCGAGCGGTAGACGAACAGCTCCAGCTCGGCCTGGTAGGCGTCGAAGTCGGTGATCGGCCGGGTGGCCACGCCGCTGTCCATGGCCGCCTTAGCGACGGCCGGCGCGATCTGCAGGATCAGGCGCGGGTCGAAGGGCTTGGGGATGATGTATTGCGCGCCGAACACCGGCGCGACGCCGCCATAGGCCGACGCGACCACCTCGGAGGCCTCGGCGCGGGCCAGCTCGGCGATCGCCTCGACCGCCGCGACCTTCATCGCCTCGTTGATCTCGGACGCGCCGACATCCAGCGCGCCGCGGAAGATGAACGGGAAGCAGAGGACGTTGTTGACCTGGTTGGCGTAGTCACTGCGGCCGGTGGCCATGATGGCGTCGGGACGGGCGGCCTGGACCAGCTCGGGCAGGATCTCCGGCTCGGGATTGGCCATGGCCAGGATCAGCGGATTGGGCGCCAGCAACGGCAGCCACTCGGCCTTGAACACGCGCGGGGCCGAGAGGCCCAGGAAGATATCGGCGCCGGCGATCACCTCGCCCAGGGTGCGGGCGTCGGTCTGGCGCGCATAGCGGGCCATGTTGTCGAGCATGTCGTCGTCGCGACCGGCGTACACCACGCCCTTGATGTCGGTCAGGGTGACGTTCTCGACGGGCAGGCCCATCGAGACCAGCAGGTCGACGCAGGCCAGGGCGGCCGCGCCGGCGCCCGAGGTCACCAGCTTGACGTCCTTCAGGGTCTTGCCCTGGACGAGCAGGGCGTTGCGGACGGCGGCGGCGCAGACGATGGCGGTGCCGTGCTGGTCGTCGTGGAAGACCGGGATGTTCATCCGCTCGCGCAGGGTGCGCTCGATGATGAAGCACTCGGGGGCCTTGATGTCCTCGAGATTGATGCCGCCGAAGGTCGGCTCCAGCGCCGCCACCACCTCGATGAAGCGGTCCGGGTCCTCGGCGTCGACCTCGATGTCGAACACGTCGATGCCGGCGAACTTCTTGAAGAGGACGGCCTTGCCCTCCATCACCGGCTTGCTGGCCAGCGGGCCGATATTGCCCAGGCCCAGCACGGCGGTGCCGTTCGAGATCACGGCGACCAGGTTGCCGCGCGCGGTGTAGTCGCGGGCGGTGTCGGGATCGGCAGCGATCGCCTCGCACGGCGCGGCGACGCCGGGGGAGTAGGCCAGGCCGAGATCGCGCTGGGTGGCCATGCGCTTAGTGGCCTCGATGGCCAGTTTCCCGGGCCGCGGCAGACGGTGGTAGTCTAGGGCGGCTTTACGGAAATCCTCGTCCATCGATCGTTCCTCTGGGCGGCCTGCGCGGCGCATCTGGATGGCTTCGTCTCGTTGCGAAGCGTCGAACCTTTGCTACCGGTGTTGGCCCGGCAATTCCAACCCTTCGCCGCCTGACAGGCGATTTTTGTTGGTAGCGGTACCAATTGGTTGGGGCGCTCGCGCCTGCTTCCGGCTCCCATAAGTAATAAATCTATTATATATTGCCTGGGCTTCGGGCGCCTGCCGCCCTGTTCCTCGGCGCTGCTCCTTCGCGGGCCGCCTTGAGGGGCAAGGTGCTGGACAGGGTAAGCGGGGCGACCGAGCATCGACTCGGCAACGAGATCCGAGGGCGGAGCATGAGCGGACTGACGACCCATATCCTCGACCAGGCGTCCGGCCAGCCGGCAGCCGGCGTGACGGTGCGGGTGTCGCGGCGCGAGGGCTCGGACGTTTCGCTGCTGGCGGAATTCCGCACTGACGCCGACGGTCGTGCGCGGCTTGTCGCCGGCGAGGCGCTGGAGGTCGGCGGCTACCGCCTGGAATTCGAGATCGGGGCTTATTTCGCCGTGTCCGGTCTGGCGGTCACCGACCCGCCGTTCCTGGACGTCGTGGTCATCGATTTCGCCGTCGCCAACGTCGAGCAGCACTGGCACGTGCCGCTGCTGGTCTCGCCATACGGCTATTCCACCTACCGGGGCAGCTGATGGGCGCGACGATCCGCTTTCTGCTGGACGGCCAAGTGCAGGAGGTCAAAGGGGCCAACCCGACGACGACCTTGCTCGAGCATCTGCGCGGCCCGATGCGGCGGACCGGGACCAAGGAAGGCTGCGCCGAGGGCGACTGCGGGTCGTGCACGGTGCTGGTCGGCGAGGCGGACGGCGCCAATGGAGAAGGGGGCGTGGCCTGGCGGGCCGTGAACAGCTGCATTCAGTTCCTGCCCATGCTGCATGGCAAGGCGCTGCTGACGGTCGAGAGCCTGGCGAAAGACGGCGCGCTGCATCCGGTGCAGCAGGCGATGGTCGAGAAGCACGGGTCCCAGTGCGGCTTCTGCACGCCCGGCATCGTCATGTCGCTGTACGGCCGGGCGATCGCGGCCAAGGGCGCGACCGCGCCGGTCGGCGAGGTGCTGGCCGGGAACCTGTGCCGCTGCACCGGCTATGGGCCGATCATCGAGGTGGCCAAGGGCGTGGCGGCCGAGGCGGCGCCGGCGGTCGATCTGTCGGCGGTGCGCGACGAGACGATGCTGAGCCTCGCCTATGCGGACGAAATCCATGGCGTTACCCGGACATGGCTTTCGCCGCGTACGGTCGATGAGCTGGCCCAGGCCTATCTGGAACATCCGGACGCGACGATCGTGGCCGGCGCGACCGATGTCGGCCTATGGGTCACCAAGCAGCGGCGTCCGCTGCCGACCCTGATCAGCGTGTCCGAGGTCGCCGAACTGAAGGCGCTGGAGGAGACGGCCGAGGGGCTGCGGATCGGCGCGGGCGTTCGCTATGTCGATGCGATCGAGGCGGTGGCCAAGCTCTATCCGGACCTGGGTGCGATGATGCGGCGGCTGGGTTCGACCCAGGTGCGCAACAGCGGCACGATCGGCGGCAACATCGCCAACGGCTCGCCGATCGGCGACATGCCGCCGGCCTTGATCGCGGCCGGCGCGACCCTGGTGCTGCGGCGGGGCGACGAGCGGCGCGAGATGGCGCTAGAGGCGTTCTTCCTCGATTACGGCAAGCAGGACCGCCGGCCCGGCGAGTTCGTCGAGGCGGTGATCGCGCCGAAGCTGGACGCTGGCCGGATCTTCAAGGTCTTCAAGCTGTCCAAGCGGTTCGACCAGGACATCTCGGCGGTGTGCGGGGCGTTCTCGCTGGCGATCGAAGATGGTGTCGTCGCCGATGCCCGTATCGCGTTCGGCGGCATGGCCGGCACGCCCAAGCGGGCCACGGCCTGCGAGGCGGCGCTGATCGGCCAGCCGTGGACCGAGGCGACGATCGAGGCCGCGATGGCCGCGCTCGACACCGACTACCAGCCGATGAGCGACATGCGCGCCTCGGCCGCCTATCGGTCGCTGACGGCGCGGAACATGCTGCGCAAGGTGTTCCTGGAGCGCCAGGACGTCGAGACCCGCGTGGTTCCGGAGAGCGCCCATGGCTGACTCCGGCGCGACCGTCTCGCCGTTCCAGGGCGTCTCCGCACCGCTGCCGCATGACAGCGCGGCGCGGCACGTGGCGGGCTCGGCGGTCTATATCGACGACATGCCCGAGCCGGCGGGGCTGCTGCACATCGCGTTCGGCATGAGCGCCAAGGCGCATGCTCGGATCACCCGGATGGACCTGTCGGCCGTCCGCGCTGCGCCCGGCGTGGTGCTCGTGATCAGCGCCGAGGACATCCCCGGCGAGAACGACGTCAGCCCGGTCATCCACGACGACAAGCTGTTCGCCGCCAGTGAAGCTTTGGGGGGCGAGGTCTATTGCGTCGGCCAGAGCCTGTTCGCCGTGGCCGCGACCTCGCTCGCCGCCGCTCGCGCGGCCGTGGGCAAGGCCGTGGTCGAGTACGAGGAACTGCCGGCCGCCATCGACATCGCCGCCGCGCGTGACATGGATCTCAAGATCGAGACCTCGCAGCGCATGACGCGCGGCGACGCCCAAGCGGTTCTGGCGACTTCGCCCCGCCGCGTGCAGGGCAAGTTCGCGATCGGCGGCCAGGACCACTTCTATCTCGAAGGCCAGATCGCGCTGGCCACGCCGCGCGAGGACGGCGACGTCCACGTCTGGTCCTCGACCCAGCACCCCACCGAGGTGCAGCACCTGATCGCCCGCGTGCTGGGCAAGCCCGACCACAGCGTCACCGTCGAGGTGCGCCGCATGGGCGGGGGCTTTGGCGGCAAGGAGACGCAAGCCTCGCTGTTCGCCGCCGCCGCAGCCCTGGTCGCCGTAAAGACCGGCCGTCCGGCCAAGGCCCGTCCGGACCGCGATGAGGACATGGTCATGACCGGCAAGCGGCATGACTTCGAATGCGCCTACGACGTCGGCTTCGACGAGGATGGAAGGCTGACGGGCCTGTTCCTAGAGCTGGCCTCGCGCTGCGGGGCGACGACCGACCTCTCCATGGCGATCAACGACCGGGCGATGTTCCACGCCGACAACGCCTATTTCCTGCCGGCCATCGAAATCCTGTCGCACCGCTTCAAGACCCACACGGTCTCGAACACCGCCTTCCGGGGCTTTGGCGGACCGCAGGGGATGCTGGCCATCGAGCGGGTGATGGACGCCGTCGCCGCCGAGGTCGGGATCGATCCGCTGGAGGTGCGCCGCCGCAATCTCTACGGCGGCGAGGGCCGCAACCTCACGCCCTACCACCAGGTGGTGGAAGACAATGTCGCGCCGCAGCTGATCGACGAGCTGTCGGCCTCGTGCGCCTACGCGGCCCGCCGCCGCGAGATCGAGGCCTTCAACGCCAAGAGCCCCGTGCTCAAGAAGGGCATCGCCCTGACGCCGGTGAAGTTCGGCATCTCGTTCACGACGACCTTCCTGAACCAGGCCGGCGCGCTGATCCACCTCTACGCCGACGGCTCGATCATGCTGAACCACGGCGGGACCGAGATGGGGCAGGGGCTGAACATCAAGATCGCCCAGATCGTCGCCAACGCCTTCCAGGTCGAGGTCGGTCGGGTGAAGATCACCTCGACCGTCACCGACAAGGTGCCCAACACCTCGGCCACCGCCGCCTCGTCGGGCGCGGACCTGAACGGCATGGCGGCGCTCAATGCGGCCGAGACCATCAAGGCGCGGCTCGTCGCGTTCGCCGCGAAGAAGTGGGACTGCCCCGAGCACGACATCGCCTTCACGCCCGAGGGCGTGCGGGTCTGCGGCGAGACCTTCGAGTTCGGCTGGTTCATCCGCCAGGCCTATCTGGCGCGCGTGTCGCTCTCCTCGACCGGCTACTACGCCACGCCCAAGATCCACTACGACCGCGCCACCCATACGGGCCGGCCATTCTACTACTTCGCCTATGGCGCGGCCTGCAGCGAGGTGCTGATCGACACCCTGACCGGCGAGATGAAGGTCACCCGCGCCGACATCCTGCACGACGTCGGCAAGTCGCTGAATCCGGCCATCGATCTCGGCCAGATCGAGGGCGGCTTCATCCAGGGCATGGGCTGGCTGACCACCGAGGAGCTGGTCTATGACGCGCAAGGCCGCCTGCGGACCCACGCGCCCTCGACCTACAAGATCCCGACCATCGGCGACCGCCCGGCGCATCTGGACGTGCGCCTGTGGAAGGCCGGCCGCAATGTCGAGGCCACGGTGCACCGCTCCAAGGCCGTCGGCGAGCCGCCGTTGATGCTGGCGATCTCGGTCTATTCGGCGATCAACCACGCGGTGGCCAGCGTTGGCGACTACAAGATCTTGCCGCAGCTCGACGCGCCCGCGACGCCCGAGGCGATCCTGATGGCCTGCGAGGATGTGCGGAGGCGCGTCCATGCGTAACTGGGCCCGCGCCGCCCTGGCTCGTCTCGACGCCCACGACGAGGCCGCCCTGGTCACCGTCCTGGCGACCGAAGGCTCGGCCCCGCGCGAGGCCGGGACCAAGATGGTCGTCTGGCGCGAGGGCCAGTCCGGCACCATCGGCGGCGGCAATCTGGAGCACCGCGCGACCGACCAGGCCCGGCGGATGCTGGACGGCAGCCAGGCCCATTTCGCGATCCAGGACTATCCATTGGGCCCGCTGTTGGCCCAGTGCTGCGGCGGCCGCGTGCGCCTGTTCCTGGAGCGCCTGAACGACAACAGCCGCGACTGGCTGACCGAAGTGGCCAAGCGCATGGACGCGGCCCAGCCGTTCGAGGTTCGCACGCGCTTTGATCCGGGCCTGCTGACCAAGGTGGTCGCGCCGATCCTCTCGACCGACGCCGAAGGGCCGGCGGTCTCGTTCGGCCAGGCCGCCGCGACCGCCCGTGGCGCACGCCCCGAGCTGGGCGACGTCATGGTCGAGCGCGCCGACGCGCCGCGTCCGCCGCTGCTGCTGTTCGGCGCCGGTCATGTCGGCCAGGCGATCGCCAAGGCCTTCGAGCCGCTGCCGTTCCGCCTCTTCTGGTACGACACCCGCTCCGAGACCGCCGACATCCCAGGCGTCACCGTGCTGACCCCCGCCGAGGTCGCTGCCAAGGCCATGGGGGCGGGGCCCGACGCCTATGGCCTCGTCTTGACCCACGACCACGCCCTGGACTACGCGCTCGTCTCGGCCGGCCTGGCCGGCGGCGGGTTTTGTTTCTTCGGCGTCATCGGTTCGAAGACCAAGCGCGCTAGGTTCATGAGCCGGTTGCGAGACGATGGTTTCTCAGCGGCGGTGCTGACCCGCCTGACCAGTCCCATCGGCCTGCCGCAGCTGAAGAGCAAGGCGCCCGAAGTGATCGCGGTCTCGGTGGCGGCCGACCTCCTGATGCGCCAGGAAGCGGCGCGGATTCGAAACGACGAAGGCCTGATCAGTGCAAGCTTATAGGGCGTCGATCCTCCACCTGCTGGATGATCCGACGAAAGACGCGGAGGCGGTCGCCTTCCACGAGGACGGCCTGTTGCTGGTCGAGGACGGCCGGGTGGCCGGCTGCGGGAGCTATGCCGAGCTGTCGCCGTGGCTGGGCGAGGCCGAGCTGCACGATCTCACCGGCCATTTGATCACCCCGGGCTTCATCGACACCCACATCCACTTCCCGCAGGTCGACGTCATCGCCGCCCACGGCAAGCAGCTGCTCGACTGGCTGGAGCAGCACACCTTCCCGGCCGAGGCGGCGTTCGCCGATCCCAAGCACGCGGCCGACACGGCGGCGTTCTTCATCGACGAGCTGCTGCGCAACGGCACGACGACGGCGCTGGTGTTCGGCTCGGTGCACAAGGTCTCGGTCGACGCTCTGTTCGCCGAGGCCTACGACCGCGACATGCGGCTGATCGCCGGCAAGGCGCTGATGGATCGCAACGCGCCAGACGGCCTGACCGACACCGTCGAGGGCAGTCGCGCCGACATGGAAGCGCTGATCGCCGACTGGCACGGCAAGGGTCGGCTGGGCTACGCGGTCACGCCGCGCTTCGCGATCAGCTGCAGCGACGAACAGCTGGCCATGGCCGGCGAGGTGCTGGCCGCCCATCCCGACGTCTGGATGCAGACCCACCTGTCGGAGAACATCCACGAGATCAAGGAGACGGCGCGCCTGTTCCCGGCCGCCAAGGACTATCTCGACGTCTACGACCGCTTCGGCCTGCTGCGCGAGCGCTCGGTCTTCGCCCACTGCGTCCACCTGAAGGGCGAGGCGTTCCGGCGGCTGGCGGCCAAGGGCGGGGCGGTGGCGTTCTGCCCGACCTCGAACCTGTTCCTCGGCTCGGGCCTGTTCCCGCTGGAGGAGGCCTGTTCGCACGGGGTGAAGGTCGGCGTCGGCACAGATGTCGGCGCGGGGACGACGTTCTCGATCCTCCATACGTTGGGCGAGGCCTACAAGGTCGGCCAGTTGCGCGGCGATGCGCTGGACCCGTTCCAGGCGCTGTATCTCGCGACCCTGGGTGGGGCGCGGGCGCTGGATCTGGGTGACAAGATCGGCAATCTGGAGCCGGGCAAGGAAGCCGACTTCGTGGTGCTGGACCTGGCTGCCACACCGCTGATGGCGCGGCGGCTGTCCGAGACCCGGAGCTTGGAGAACAAGCTTTTCGCGCTGACGGTGCTGGGCGATGACCGGGTGGTGGCCCGGACGTACCTGGCGGGTGTGGAGCGGTATCGGCGTTAAGCGCCGCACAGGCCCCCACCTGACCTCGCTGTGCGAGGTCTGTCCGCCCCCAAACGGGGCGGAGAATAAACCGCGCCCCGCCTAGCAGGAGGAAGCTCTCCTCCCCCTTTGGGGGAGGGGGACCGCCGAACGGCGGTGGAGGGGCCTTACCCGTGCGCCGCCTTCATCGTGTCGGCGTAGAGCTTCAGCAGACGATCACCATCGACCGCCACCGTCGCCGCCTGAATTGGCATGTCATCCCAAGCGCTCGGCCCGAACAGCTCCCCTTCAGGGCTCTGGCACGTCTGACCCAGCGTGATGCCCTCGGTCACCACGCGCACCGAACCGCGGCGTACCTGGAACAGCGTCGGATCGATCACGAACGCCACCGCCGCCGCGTCATGCACGCAGCAGCCGACGATGCCGTCACGGCCGCCGTAGAACGCCGCATAGGGCTTGGAGATGGCGTTCAGGAACTGGCCGGCGTCGCTGCCGCCCGCCGCCAGCGCTTCCATATATTCCGGCGACATCACCACCTGGGTGGTCACGTCCAGGCTCACCGCAGTGAGCGACCACGGCGCGGTGAACACCTGGTCCGCCGCTTCCGGGTCGTTCCAGATATTGGCCTCGGCCACCGGGGTGACGTTGCCCGGTTTGCCGGCCACGCCGAACGCGCCGCCCATGATCACCACGGACTTCAGCAAGGTCGCGACTTCCGGATCGGCCTTCAGCGCCAGGGCCAGGTTGGTCAGCGGACCTACGGCGCACAGCACCACCTCGCCCGGATACTGGCGGGCCAGATCGATGATCGCCTGGTGAGCGGGCTTGGCTTCCGGCTCGGCCGGGACCAGGCCGGTCAGCTCGACATCGCCCAGGCCGTTCTCGCCATGCACGAAGGTCGGCGACGGGTTGCGCGGACGGGTCAGCGGCTTGTCCGTACCCTTGTAGATCGGCGCCTTCAGGCCAAAACGGTCCTTCAGGTACAGCGCGTTGCGCGTCGTGGTCTCGATGTCGGAATTGCCGAAGATGGTCGTCACCGCGATCAGGTCGAGGGCGGGGCTCGCCTCGATGAACAGCAGCGCCATGGCGTCGTCGATGCCGGGGTCGGTGTCGAAAATGATCTTGGTCGTCATGGGTGGGCTCTAGCGCTTTTCGTCGTTCGAGGCGAGGCGCTGATCGCTCCCGCCCTGCATCAGGGACACGTGGGCCGAGGCGACTTTCCAGCCGTCCTCGGTGCGGATCCAGGTCTGGCTCTGGCGGCCGATCTTGCCGCTGTCGTCGCGGCGGAACTCGACATTGGCCACGGCGAAGTCCGAACCGAAGGTCGTGATCTCCGTCCGCAGCCGTGTACGCGGCGGCGAGCCGCCGGCGCGGCCCACACGGAAGGCGGCGATCTCGGCGAAGCTCCAGAGGTTCTCGGCCACGCCCAGCCGCACGGTGTGGGCTGAGTTCCAGAACGCGCCGTCCAGAGCCTGGACGTCGTTGCTCATCAGCGCCGCCTCGTAGGCGTCCACGAGCGCCGTGACCTCGGCGAGTACGGCGGGATCGTTGACGATCATAGGGCGCCTTTCGGAGGATGCGCCGCGACCACGCCCGCGCGCTGCAGGCGCAGGGCGGCGGCGAAGGCCAGGTCCTCGCGCCAGGGCGGGGCGATCAGCTGGACGCCGACCGGCAAGCACCCCGGCCGGTTCACCGGCGCGGCGACGACCGGCAGGCCGATATAGCTGATCGGCTGGGTGAAGGCGCCGAGGTTCTTGCGGACCGAGACCGGGACGCCGTCCATCTCCATCGTCGCCTGGCCGATCGGCGGGGCGGGGCAGACCGACGACGGGGCCAGCAGGACATCATACCGCCGGAAGGCCTCGCGGACCTCGTCGCGGAAGATGGTGCGGAAGCGTTGGGCGGCTTCGTGCACGCCTTTCGGCAGCAGCGCGCCAGCTAGCAGGCGGTCGCGGACGGCGGGGTCGTAGTCCATGGCCCGCGCGGCCAGGTCGGCGTGATGCAGCTCGCCGCCCTCGAAGGCGGTGAGCGTGAAGGCGGCGGCGCGGGCGGCGACCGCGCTGGGCAGGGTGACGAGATCGTCGGCCTTCAGCGCAGAGGCGACGCAGGCGAGGGCCTCGAGCACCTCGGGGAAAACACCCTGCTGGAACCAGCCGCCCAGCACGCCGGCGCGCAAGGGGCGCTCGGCCAGGTCGTCGAGGCGCTCGGCCAGCGGTTCGGCTGCGCGCACGCAGATGGGGTCGCCGCCCGGATCAGGGCCCTGGAGCACGTCGTAGGCCACCGCCAGGTCCTCGATCGACCGCGCGAACGGGCCGACATGGTCCAGGCTCTCGACGAACGGGAAGACGCCCTGACGCGACAGGCGGCCATAGGTCGGCTTCAAGCCGAACACGCCGCACAGGCCGGCCGGGATGCGGATCGAGCCGTTGGTGTCCGAACCCAGGGTCAGCGGGACCAGCCCCGCCGCCACGGCCGCCGCCGAACCGCCCGACGAACCGCCGGCGATCCGCGTCGGATCGTGCGGATTGCGGACCGGACCGTCGTGGGCGTTCTCGGTGACGAAGCCGTAGGCGAATTCGTCCATGTTCAGCGCGCCCACCAGGATCGCCCCGGCGGCGGTCAAGCGCTGGACCAGGGTCGCGTCATGCTGGGGCGGGGCGGCGTCGCGGCGAATCTTCGAGCCGGCCAGGGTCGGCAGGCCCTCGAGGTCGAACAGGTTCTTGACCGCGAACGGCACGCCCGCCAGCGGACCCGTGACGCGGCCGGAATCGACCGCGTCGGCGGCGGCCAGCGCCCGTTCGGCGGTGACAGCGGTGAAGGCGTTGATCCCGCCATCCAGGCGGGCGATGCGCGACAGGGTGGCCTCTGTCACCGCCCGGGCGGTGACGCGGCCGGCGCGGACCTCGCCGGCGATCTCGACGACGCTGGCGAAGCTCACGGCTGGAACGTCTCCGGGGTCTCGCCCGCGTGGTCGCCCAGCGCGGTCACGAACAGCTCGGCCTGGGCGCGCAGCAGGGCGACATTGTCGATCACGGTCGGCAAGACGTCCGGCGGCAGCACGAGGTCCCGCGCCGCCGCGCGGGCGGCGGTCCACGGCGCGATCTCGTGATCCTTCAGGTCCAGGAAGGCCTTGGTCTCCGCGTCCAGCGCCATGCGATCCTCTCAAGTAAGAAAAAACTTCATACACCCGGGTTCGCCGGAGTCGCCAGCCCTGCGCGGCGTGGAAGGGCGCAGCGCCCAAGCCGGCGTCATTCCCGCGCGGGATCGCCCGCGTGACGGGCAGGGAAGGGTGATCGTCGTGCCCACCGCGCGCCAGGCCTAGGAGCCGCGCCCGCGCCAGCGCGAGATGCGCTTGTAAGAAGGAACTTACTTGATGGCGCATCACCGGCTGGCTTCCACGCCCGACACCGTCCGCTTCGGCATGTTCGACGCGGCGTTCGACCCCGTGCTGACGGTCCAGTCCGGCGACAGCGTCACCTTCGAGTGCGTCTCGGGCGGCGTCGAGGTGATGCCGCCATCGGGCTCGCCCTACACCGTGCCGTCCGCGCTCCAGGCGATCCACGACAGCAAGCCCGAGCGCATCGGTCCGCACATCCTGACCGGTCCCGTCGCCATCGCCGGCGCCGAGCCGGGCGACATGCTGGAGGTGCGCATCGAGGCCATCGAGCCCAACAACGACTGGGGCTATTGCGCCGTGCGCCCGCTGGCCGGGACCCTGCCGGAGGACTTCCCCGAGCGCTATGTCAGCCACATCGCCGTCGACCGCGCCGCCGGGACCTGCAAGCCGGCGTGGGGCCCCGAGCTGCCGCTGGCCCCGTTCTTCGGCACCATGGGCGTCGCGCCGCCCGCCCGGTACGGCCGCCTCTCCAGCCGAGAGCCGCGCGAGCACGGCGGCAACATGGACAACAAGGAACTGGTCGCCGGCTCGACCCTCTACCTGCCGGTCTGGGTGGCGGGCGCGAACTTCTCGGTCGGCGACGGCCATGGTCGCCAGGGCGACGGCGAGGTCTGCGTCAACGCGCTGGAGATGGGCCTGACCGGGACCTTCACCTTCGTGCTGCACAAGGCGGGCGAGCCCTTCAAATGGCCCCGCGCGGAGACCAAGACCCACTACATCCTGATGGGCTTCAATGAAGACCTGGACCTGGCCATGAAGCAGGCCCTGCGCCAGACGATCGACTTCATCACCGCGCGCTCCAGCCTGACCCGCGTGCAGGCCTACCAGTTCTGCTCCCTGGCCGTGGACTTCCGCGTCACCCAGACCGTTAACGGCGAGAAGGGCGTCCACGCGCTGCTGGCCAAGGGCCTGTTGTTCTAGGCGCTCTACTTTTGGGTGCGGTCTTCGTTGTGTGCGAAATCACTAATTTCGCGCGAGCGTCGGGCCCGTCAGCCTTCACACGATCGACGCAAATCCCAAGACCACAAGGGGGCGCTGTCCCAAAGCGGCACGGATGGCGCGTTGCGGCACAGCTTTTATCGTTAATTTTCCCGTAAACGCTGAAAGCCTTTCGGTCCACGTCTTGCACTCGCTAGGTCACGCTGAGGTTGCAGCTTGTTCTGAGGGGTTGGGCAATGGATTATCGGGGCACTGAGCGCGCGGACGTTCTGACCGGCGGCGCTGAAAACGACGTGATCTACGGGTTCGGCGGAAACGACACCCTGAAGGGTGGCGCGGGCGATGACGTCTTGGCCGGCAACGACGGCAACGACATCCTGCAAGGCGGCGACGGCGACGACTACATCCTGGGCGGCGCCGGCAACGACACCATCGACGGCGGCGCCGGCAACGACTGGGCGGCCTATGAGGACGCCACGGCCGGCGTGAAGGTCGACCTCAACATCACCGTCGCCCAGAACAACATCGGCTCGGGCACGGACAAGTTGACCGGGATCGAGAACGTCTACGGCTCGGATTTCAACGACACCCTGATCGGCGACGCCAACGACAACATGATGGTCGGCGGCGCGGGCAACGACACGGTCAGCGGCGGCAAGGGCAACGACACCCTGTGGGGCAGCGCCGGCAATGACACGCTGGATGGCGGCGACGGCGACGACTACCTGGTCGGCGGCGCGGGCGACGACATCGTCAAGGGCGGCGCGGGCGTGGACTGGGCCTCGTACGAGGACGCCACGGCCGGCGTGACCGTCGACCTGACCAAGACCACGCAGCAAGACACCATCGGCGCGGGCAAGGACACCTTGAGCGATATCGAGTTGCTCTACGGGTCGAAGTTCGACGACGTCCTGACCGGCGACGCCAAGGACAACTACCTGTGGGGCTCGGACGGCAATGACAAGCTGTACGGCGGCGCGGGCGACGACCACCTGTCGGGCGGCATGGGAACCAACGTGGTCGATGGCGGCGACGGCTTCGACACGGTCGACTACGCGTTCAGCGACCGTGGCGTGGTGGTCGAACTGGACGTGAACCGCGCGTACAGCCGCGATGGTACGAACGCGATCAAGGACACGCTGGTCTCGATCGAAGCCGTCATGGGCTCGGCCTATGACGACATCATCTACGGCAACGCGGCCGAGAACTATCTGTTCGGCGACGCCGGCAACGACATGCTGGTCGCCAGCGGCGGCAACGATACGCTGGACGGCGGCGATGGCGACGACCGCGTCGTCAGCAGCTTCACCAGCAACGGCGAGATGCTGTTGGGCGGCGCCGGCAACGACCGGCTGGTCATGTCCGGTTCCGGTACGGCGATGCTGGACGGTGGCGACGGCGACGACATCATCGTGCTGTCGGGCATGTTCAGCGACGCCACGGTGCACGGCGGCGCGGGCTCGGACACCCTCCAGCTGATGAACGGCTACAACACCAACGGCCGAGGCGCGGAGATCGACCTGTCGATCACCACCCGCCAGCAGACGGGCTACCAAGCCTATGCGACGGTGGCCGGCGTCGAGAACGTCATCGGCACCAGCTTCAACGACAAGATCAAGGGCGACGCCGGGAACAACGTTCTGGACGGCTACCTGGGCGACGACCTGATCGATGGCGGCGCGGGCTTCGACGTCGCTTCGTACGACTCGGTGTTCACGGCGGTGCGGGTCGATCTGTCGAAGGCCGGTGTGGCCCAGGACACCTTGGGCGCGGGCGTCGACACCCTGGTCAATATCGAAGGGGTCAAGGGCTCGGCCTTCAGCGACATCCTGATTGGCGGCGCCAAGGACGACAGCTTCGAAGGCGGGATGGGCGACGACATCATCGATGGCGGCGCCGGGACCGACACCGCGATCTATCGCGGCGCGTCCAAGGACTACACCTGGACCAAGAACACCAACGGGACCTGGACGGTGCGCGGCGCCGAGGGCGTCGACACCCTGCTGAACATCGAGAAGCTGCAGTTCACCGACAAGACGGTGACCCTGCCGTCCTCGGCGGCGACGGTCACCCTCAGCGACTTGACCAAGGCCAAGGTCATCGCCAGCTCGACCACCGGCGACTTCCGCGACGCCGTGATCTCGGCCGACGGTCGCACGGTCTATGTCTCGGACAAGGATGGCTACGTCACCGCGATCAACGCCCAGAGCGGCGAAGTGACGGCGCATATCAAGGTGGGGACGGTGCTCGGCGGCATGGACGTCTCGCGCGACGGTCGTTTCCTGGTCGTGGCCGAACAGTCGGTCACGAACGTGAACGTCGAACAGAACACCGCCACCGCCACGGCCCACGTTCTCGACCTGAAGACCGGCGTGGTCACCGACTACACCACGCCCACCACAGGCTGGGACAGGGGTTTCGCGGACGCGGCGTTCATGGTGGGCAACACCGTCGTCCTGACGCAAGAGGTCAATGGCGGCGGCTTCGTGCCGATCACGACGTTCAACCCCTATGTGGGCGTCATGACGCGTGGGACGACGAGCTACTATGACTATGCCACGCTGGTGACCAGCCATGACGGCGGCTTCACCGCGGTGGCGCCTCAGGGGCTCACCGCCGGGCCGATCGCGGTGTTCGACACCGCGCTGAAGCCGCTGAATACGGAATATGTTCAGTCGACCGACGGGACCAACACCGGAGGCGTGGCGGTTTCCAACAACGGCCTGGTGACGGCGCAGCAGACCATCGGCGGGATCCAAATCTACGACAGCAAGCTGAACTTCCAGTTCAACCTGACGGCCTCGCATCCGGAGATCACCAGGATCTATGGTCTGGATTTCAGCGCCGACGGACAGCACCTGTTCGTCGTCGACGCCATCACCGACAAGATCTACGAATTCTCGACCAAGACCTGGGCTCTGGAGCAGGTGTTCGCCGTGGGCGTGGATATCGGCGGGGGCGCGCCGGACTACTACAGCGCTGCGTTCGGCAATCGTGTCGCCATCAGTGATGACGGCGATCGCATGGTCATCTTCAGCAGCTCAAGCGTCGTTTCCGTCAACATGCTGGACTTGAAGCCGACCGGTGAGGTGATCGATACGGGCGCCGCGCGCGTGCTGGTCGGCGGCAATGGCGTCGATCTTCTGGTCGGTGGCATTGGCAACGACGTTCTGAACGGCGGCAAAGGGACCGATACCCTGAGCGGCGGCGCCGGCGCCGATGTCTTCAAGTTCATGGCCGGTGACGGGGTCTTCGAGACGCATCTGTACCTGGTCGACACGATCCTGGACTTCAGCGCAGAGGACAAGCTGGCCTTCTCCGGCGCGCCGGCGGTCGTGAAGGAGACCGACATCCTGCGCATGACCGCGGACTACAACTTCAACACGGGCAAGATCAGCGACGCTTCGGCCCTGCTGATCGAGGCCTATAACAACCAGATCCAGATTGGGGCGCTGAGCCAGAAATACCTGATCGTCAGCGCCGGCTTCGACACCTATGTCGTCGCCGACAATGACCCAGCCCATGCCGGCTACGACCAGGTCGTCCTGCTGAAGAACGTGTCCTCGTCCCTGGTGACCGCGGACATGTTCACCGCCGCCTAAGCGCCCCCTTCCGCAACCTCTGCCCGGTCCCCTACGTTGACGTTTCGTCGGCGTAGGGGCCTCCTGCTCCGGCATGACGCCCGGCGGTCAGACCGGGGTCTTGGAGAGGGAAGCGCATGAGATCGATCCTGCCCGTCGTGGCGCTGCTCGCGGTCGCCGCCTGTTCGCCGCAGCCCGCCGACAAGAAGGCCGACACGCCGCTCGTCGCCGCGCCGCCGGCCAGCACCGCGCTGAAGCCGCCGAAGGCCGACATCCCGGCCGGCGACTACACGCTGGACAAGCACCACGCGACGCTGGTGTTCCGCGTCAGCCACCTGGGCTTCTCGAACTACACGGCGGCCTTCGCCGACTTCGACGCCAAGCTGAAATTCGATCAGAACAACGCCGGCGCCAGCGCGCTGGAGGCGACGGTCAACCCGATGTCGCTGACCCTGCCGGCCCCGCCCGAGGGCTTCCTGGCCGAGCTGACCGGGGCGCAGTGGCTGAACACCGCGACCTATCCGGCCATCACCTTCAAGTCGACCAAGATCGAGACCACCGGCCCCGACACGGGCAAGGTCACCGGCGACCTGACCCTGCACGGCGTCACCAAGCCGGTCGTGCTGGATGTCACCTACAACGGCGGCTATCCGGGCCATCCGATGGACCCGCACGCCCGCGCCGGCTTCTCGGCCAAGGGAACGTTCAAGCGCTCGGACTTCGGCATCGCCTACGGCGTCCCGGCTCCGGGCACGACCATGGGCGTCAGCGACGAGGTCCAGGTGGCGATCGAGGCCGAGTTCAGCGGTCCGCCGCTGGCGACCGCGCCGGCCGCGGCGACGGCTCCCGCCAAGCCCTAGAGCGCGCCGCGCGTCAGGTAGCCTTCCAGCAGCGCAAGCGCGTGGTCCAGCCGCGCCTTGCGCCACTCGGGAGCGCTCATGTCGGTGTCCAGCGTGGCCGACAGCGAATAGCCGTTGGCCAGATGGAAGCGGCTCATGGCCGCGATGGTCACGTAGATCTGCACCGGATCGAGATCGGGGCCGAAGACGCCCTGGCGCTGACCGCTCTCGATCAGCTTCTCCATGGTGTTGCGCAGCGGGAAGGCGGTCTCGGTGACCACCTTGGACTGCGAGGCGAACTTGCCGTGTTGCAGGTTCTCGTTGCGCAGCAGGCCCTCGAAGCGCGGGTTCTTCTCGAAATAGTCGAAGGTGAAGCGCTGCAGTTCGAGGAAGCCTTCCAGCGGCTTTTCGAAGTCGATCTTCAGCTCGGCCTCGCGCGAGCGCAGGTCCATGTAGGCGGCTTCGAGGACGGCCATGTACAGGCCCTTCTTGTCCCCGAAGTAGTGGTACAGCATCCGGATGTTGCACTTGGCGGCCTTGACGATCCGCTCGATGCGCGCGCCGGCGAAACCAGCTTGGGCGAATTCCTTCAAGGCCGCGGCGAGGATCGCCTTGCGGGTCCGCTCGGCATTGCGCTTGCGGGGAGCGCTTTCCGTGTCGGTCTTCGTGGTCGCGTCCAGGACGGCGTCGGTCACGGGATCTTGGCTCCCTGATTGATCCAGGCGCCCAGCTGGGCGCGCTCCTCTACAGTCATGCTTGTCTCGTTGCCAAGGGGCATGCTGGTCGAGAGCACCGCGCGCTCGCGGATTTTCGGCGCATAGGTACGGATATGCTCAGGGTTGTCGAAGGTCGCGCCCAGCGGCGGCGCCGAGAAGCCGGCGTGCGTCGGCGTGGCGCTATGGCACATGACGCAATGCTTCTGGACGATCGCCTGGGCGGTGGCGAACGGGACCGGCGTGGTGATCTCGACCTTGTCCTTCGGCTTCGTGCTCGCGACCACCGTGGCGCCAAACACCAGCATCGCGCCGTAGAACAGGAAGTCGTGGCGGATCTTGCCGTGGTGCTTGAGCAGGAAGAACTGCCGGATCGAGATGCCGCCGGCGCTGATCATCGCCAAGAGCAGCCAGCTTAGCGGATGGCCCGTGACCATCGGATAGTGGTTGCTGATCATGATGAAGATGACCGGCAGCGTCATGTAGGTGTTGTGCACCGACCGCTGCTTGCCCATCGCGCCCAGGCGCGGATCGACGGTGCGGCCGGCCAGCATGTCGGCGACGATCCGGCGCTGGTTGGGGATGATCACCAGGAAGACGTTGGCGACCATGGCCGTGCCGATGATCGCGCCGACGTGGATGAAGGCCCCGCGGTCGCTGAACAGCTTCGACAGCGCATAGGCCGCGCCGGTCAGGGCGCCGAACCAGACGATCCCGAACCACAGACCACGCTGGCCCAGCGGCGAGCGGCACAGCGCCTCGTAGACCGCCAGTCCGCCGAAGATGAAGGCCAGGCCCGTTCCGATCGCCGCCGGCTGGCTGAACGCGTGCTTGGCGGTGTCGATCAGATAGACCGGCGCCTGCCAGTAGTAGAGCACGATCAGCAGCGCGAAGCCCGACAGCCAGGTGGTGTAGGCCTCCCATTTGAACCAGTGCAGGTGGTCGGGCATGTGCGCCGGAGCGACCATGTACTTCTGCGAATGGTAGAAGCCGCCGCCATGCACGGCCCACAGCTCGCCCTTGACGCCATCCTTCTCGGGAACCGGCGCGCGCAGGTTGTTGTCCAGCCAGACGAAGTAGAACGACGCCCCGATCCAGGCGACGCCGGCGATCACGTGCAGCCAGCGAAGGCCAAGGTTCAGCCAGCCGGGAAGGTCGTAGTCCATCTTATTGCGTCACCGCGTCGAGCAGTCGGAGTTTCGAGATCTGGCCGATCTGGGTGATCGCCTCGGCGATCTCCTCGGCTTCGCCATTGGCGAGGCGCGCCTGCATGGCCGCCAGGATCGAAGCCTTGTCGTTCAGTCGCACGGCGATGATGAACGGGAAGCCGAAACGCTGGCCGTAGGCGGCGTTGAGCTCGTGGAAGCGCGCGAACTCCTCGGGCGTCAACTTGTCGAGCCCGGCGCTGGCCTGTTCGGCGTTGCTCTCGGCGGTCAGCTGCTTGGCGATCGCCGCCTTGCCGGCCAGTTCCGGGTGAGCGCGGATCAGCGCCAGCTTGTCGGCGGTGGTCGCGGCTTGGAGCTGCTCCATCATCGCCGCGTGCATGTCCTCGACGCTGGCGAACGGCCGCTCGCTCCAGGCGCGCTCGACGACCCAGGGGGAGAGTTCGAAGGCGAAGCCCAGAGCGGTGGTGAAACCGGTCTGGTTCATGCTGTTCAGTCGAACCAGGGTCAGGGGCGGAGCACCGCTCATGCTTTGACCTCGTAGGGATGGGTGGCGATCCAGTGGCGGGCGATGTCGATGCGTTTGGCGACCCACACACGATCGTGCTGGGTGATGTGTTCCAGGAACCTGCGGAGCGCCCCGATGCGTCCGGGCTTGCCCACCACCCGGCAGTGCAGGCCGACGCTCATCATCTTCGGCGCGGTCTCGCCCTCCAGATAGAGGGCGTCGAAGGCGTCGCGGAGATAGGTGAAGAACTGCTCGCCGGTGTTGAAGCCCTGCGCCGCGGTGAAGCGCATGTCGTTGGCTTCCAGGGTGTAGGGCACGATCAGCTGGGCGCGGCCGTGCTGGTCGTCCCAGTAGGGCAGGTCGTCGGCATAGCTGTCGGCGTCGTAGACGAAGCCGCCTTCCTGCGCGACCAGCCGCGCGGTGTTGGGACTGGTGCGGCCCTGGTACCAGCCGAGCGGGCGCTCGCCGGTCAAGCGCTTCTGGATGTCGATGGCTTGCTGGATGTGCTCCAGCTCCTGCTCGGCCGTGAAGTGCTGGTAGTCGATCCAGCGATAGCCGTGGGTGGCGATCTCCCAGCCGGACTTCATCATCGCCTCGACCGCGTCGGGATGGCGCTCCATGGCCTGGGCGACGCCGAACACGGTCAGCGGCAGGCCGAATTCTTCGAACAGCCGCCGGATGCGCCAGAAGCCGGCGCGCGAGCCATATTCATAGAGGCTCTCCATCGACATGTTGCGCATGCCCTGGATGGGCTGGGCGCCGACCATCTCGGACAGGAAGAACTCGCTAGCCGGGTCGCCATGCAGGATCGACCGCTCGGCGCCTTCCTCGTAGTTCAGCACGAACTGAACGGCCACGCGGGCGCCGTTCGGCCACTGGGCCTCTGGCGGATGTTCGCCGTAACCGATCAGGTCCCTTGGATAGCTCATGCGAAGACCTTCGCCGCCGCATCGACGCCAGCGCCGGCCGGGGCGTTGAAGCCTTCCCAGCGCAGCACCGCTTCCAGAGCCGCCAGGGTCTGGAGAACCGCATGCTTGCGGGCGTTCACGCCCATGGTGCCGATGCGCCAGATCTTGCCGGCCAGAGGCCCGAAAGCCGCCCCGATCTCGATCTCGAACTCGGTGCGCATACGGGCTTTGACGCGGTCGTAGTCGACGCCGCTTGGGGCGATCACGCCGGTGACGTTGGTCATCTTGTGGGCCTGGTCGCCATAGACCTCCAGCCCCAACGCCTCGATCCCGGCGACCATCGCCGCACCCGCCTGCTTGTGGCGGGCGAAACGGGCTTCCAGGCCTTCCTCCAGCACGATCCGGGCGCATTCGCGCGCCGCGAACAGCATGCTGGCCGCCTCGGTGTGGTGGTTCAGGCGCTTGTCGGACCAGTAGTCCATGATCATCGCCAGATCGAAGTAGTTGGAGGCGATGCGGCGGCCGTTGCCGGTGATGCCGGGACCGGCCAGGCCCTTCTCCACATGGCGGCGGCCGAAGATGTGGTCGGCTGCGCGGTCGCTGATGGTGATCGGGGCCGAGCCCGAGGGGCCGCCCATGCACTTCTGCAGGCCCGCCGTGACGATGTCGGCCTGCCAGGCGTCGACCGGCACGCTCATCCCGCCCAGCGTCGCGGTGGCATCGACATAGAGCAGCGCGTCGTGGCGGCGGCAGATCTCGCCGATGGTCTCGATCGGTTGGGCGATAGTGGTCGAGGTGTCGCCGTGCACGCAGGCCACCAGGCGCGGCTTGACGCGGGCGACGGCGTCCTCGACCGCTTGGGGATCAACGGCCTTGCCCCATTCGCCCTCGACGAAGGTGACCTTCGCATCGCAGCGCTCGGCGATCTCGGCCAGCAGCAGGCCAAAGCGCCCGGCGTTGATGACCACCACGTCGTCGCCCGGCGACAGCGTCGAGACCAGCGCCGCCTCGATCCCGGCGCGCGAGGTGCCGTCGATCAGGAACGTCCATTGGTTCGTGGTCTCGAACACCCCCCGATAGAGGCTCATGGCCTCGTTCATGTAGCCGGTGAACTCGGGGTCGAACTGACCCAGCAGCTGCACCGACATGGCCCGCAGCACGCGCGGATGGACGTTGATCGGGCCGGGCCCCATCAGCAGGCGGGCGGGGTGGTCGAGCTCTTTGAAAGTATCGGTCATGCGCGTTCGCGTCGTTCTAGCTTGTCGATGAAATGGAGCATGGCCTGGGCCGCCAGGGCGCAATCGGCCTCGGTGACGGCTTCGGCCGGGTTGTGGCTGATCCCGCCCTCGCAGCGGATGAACAGCATGGCGACGGGGCACAGATCGGCCATGACCATCGCGTCGTGGCCCGCGCCTGACGGCAGCCGGCGCAGCGGTAGGGAAAGCTCCCGCAGCGCCTGTTCCAGCAGGTCCATCAGCGACGGATCACACGGGCTCTCGGCCAGCGCCTGCATCAGGGTGACGGT
Source organism: Caulobacter sp. GW456-12-1-14-TSB4 (assembly GCF_059424195.1). Taxonomy (NCBI): domain Bacteria; kingdom Pseudomonadati; phylum Pseudomonadota; class Alphaproteobacteria; order Caulobacterales; family Caulobacteraceae; genus Caulobacter; species Caulobacter sp. GW456-12-1-14-TSB4. The sequence continues at coordinate 60,400 of NZ_JBWKZF010000022.1, read as the reverse complement.
CGCCGACAGCCCGCGCTTGGCGGCGATGGCGTGGACTTCGGCGCCGATGGTGATCACCGCCTCGTCGCGCGTCGCGGCGGTCTCGGCGCGGATATCCATCGAGAATTCGATCGCGCCGGGGATGACGTTGAACGCGCCGGGCAGGGCGGTCATCCGGCCGACGGTGCCCACCAAACCATCGGTCCCGGCGCGGCAGATGCGCTCCAGGGCCAGGATCGCTTCGGCGGCCGCCGGACCAGGGTCCTTGCGCAGGTTCATCGGCGTGGTGCCGGCGTGGCCCGCGGTCCCCTCGATCCGAACCATCAGCCGCTTCTGCGCGGCGATGGCGGTGACCACGCCCAGCGCCAGGCCCTCGGCCTCCAGCACCGGACCCTGCTCGATATGCGCTTCCAGGAAGGCCAGGGCGTCTTCCGGCTTACGCGCCGCCGACACGATGTTTTCTGGATCGCCGCCGAACGCCTTCAGCGCCTGCGCGACCGACACGCCCTCGGCGTCCTTCATGTCGAGGGCGGACGCATCGAGCGTCCCCGCAATGGCCCGGCTGCAGCTCATCGAGGCGGGGAAGCGCGAACCTTCCTCGTCGCCAAACGCCACGACCTCGACCGCGAAGGGTAGCCTCCGGCCGGCGCGGTTCAGGGCCTCGACCACGTCGATGCCCAGCATGATCCCCAGCGGTCCATCATAGCGCCCGCCGTTGCGGACGCTGTCGATGTGCGAGCCGATGATCAGCGCCTTGGCGCCAGGATGTTCGCCCTCGTAGCGCCCGATCAGGTTGGCGGCGGCGTCGCGGCGCACGCTCATCCCGGCCTCCAGCATCCAGCCGGACAGCGCGACCAGCGCGGCCTCATGCGCCGACGTCAGGAACCGCCGCGTCAGCTGGCCCTCGACCTCGCTATAGGGCGAAACGCCCAGCAGGTCGCAGCGGGTTTTGGCCCGTATTCCCAAGGTTGGGGCGCCGATGTCGAACTCCGCTGGCACGTCCGCCTTGCCCTCCGTCCCTGGACCCTAGCAGGCTGCGCCCGCCGTTCTTCCCAGACAAGCGCCGGGCGGATCGCTTCCCGCCCAGGCGCCCGCCTGCGCGCCATGTCGAGATGGCGGCGCCTCCTGTTAAGTCATAATTCGCTTACTTACGAAAGGGCGGAGGCCTCGGCCGCCAACGCCAGCCGCCGTTTCGGGAACGCCTCTGGCAGCTCGTCGCGCAGGAAGGCCATCATCTTCTCGCGAACCTCGCAGCGCAGGTCGAAGGTCTTGGGGGCGTTGCGGGCGCTGACCAGGCAGCGGACTTCCATGACCTCGGCGGTCAGGTCGGTGACGGCCAGGTTGACGACCTTGCCGTCCCACAGGGGCGAGGCCTTGGCGATCTCCTCCAGCTTGGCGCGCAGCCGGTCCACGGGGGCGGCGGGATCGACATAGAGCATGGCCGTGCCGATCAGGGCGGCGCTCTCGCGGGTCCAGTTCTGGAACGGCGTCTGGATGAAGTAGCTGAGCGGCAGCACCATCCGTCGCCAGTCCCACAGGCGCACGACGACATAGGTGGCGTTGATCTCCTCGATATTGCCCCACTCCTTCTCGACGATCACGGCGTCGTCGATGCGGATCGGCTGGGTGACGGCGATCTGGATGCCGGCGATCAGGTTGGTCAGCAGGGGCTGCAGCGCCAGGCCGACGATCAGCGACGCCGCGCCGCCGGCCGCCAGCAGGCTGACCCCCCACTGGCGCACGCCGGGGATGGTCATCAAAGCCAGGGCCAGGGTGAAGATGCCGACCAATATGGCCATCGCCCGGCGCAGGATCCTCACCTGGGTGACGTGCTTGCGGGCCAGCAGGTTGTCCTCGACATCGACCTTGAAGCCGCGCAGGTAAAGCGCCGCGCCGATGTCGAGCGCGGTCATGGCCATCCAGCCCAGCAGCAGGATGAACAGCACCAGCAGTCCGTGCTTGGCGGTCGCGGCCTGGCCGGCGGTCAGCGGCGCGGCCGATACGGCGGGGCCCAGGGCCGCGACGATGAAGGCCAGGCGCGTGGGCCGGCGTGTGCGGGCGATCAGCGGCTGCCAGAACTCGCTGTGGCGGGAGATGGCGTGCCGGACGGCTTGAACGACGACGGCGTGGACGCTCACGGCAATGATGACGGCCAGGCCGATCAGCACCGTGCTGACCAGCCATGGCGGCGCCCAGCCGAACATCTGGGCGGTGTCGGTGAACCAGGTCTGTACGCGGGTCATGCCCGCCCGAACGCCTCGGCGGCCAGAAGGCTCCGACTACAGGCTCCGGCTATTCGGTCTGTGCGAACTTGCCCGCCGCGCGAACCGAGCCGGTCGGCGCGCCGCTGGGCGAGCCGCCCAGGGGTTCGTCGGTGACGGCCAGGGTGGCGGTGTAGTGGCCCGCGCCGGACAGGCCGGCGGGGACGGCGATGCGTGCGGGCGCGTCCTGCGGGATCACGCCCAGCGAGATCGGCTTCTGGCCCTCGGGGATGATCCACAGCTCGGCGTCACGCTGGGCCGGCATCTTCATCGAGACGGGCGTCAGGATCAGTTTGCCGGCGGCGTGGTCGAGGGTGGCGACCAGGGCGGGCTGCTTGGTCGTCGGGTCGGCGATCAGCGCCACTTCCGCAGGGGCCGGCGGCGGCTTGGCCGGGGCGACGGCCGGCGGCGGGGCCGGGCGGGGCGTGATGACCAGGGCGACGACACTGGCCGCCGCCAGGGCCAGGGCGCCGGCCGACGCGCCTTGCCACAGGCGGACATTGTTCCAGGCCGAGGGCTTCTGCGTCGCGGCGGCGCCGACCAGGTTGGCGATGCGCGGCCAGACCGTCGCGGGCGGCTCGACCGGCGGGATACGCTCGGCCAGGTGCGCCAGGCGGCCTTCCCACCATTCGACGGCGCGGGCGAAGGCGGGCTCAGCGGCGATCCGGCGTTGGGCCTCGGCGCGCTCGTCGGCGTCGAGGACGCCCAGGGCGTATTCGCCGGCCAGGGGACGGTCTTCGCCGTCGTGCGGGGGCAGGGCGTCGGTCATGCTTCGAGGCACGCGCGCAGGCTGATCAGGCTGCGCCGGATCCAGCTTTTCATGGTGCCCAGCGGTACGCTCAGCATATTGGCCAGGGCCTCATAGGTGACCCCTTCGAAGAAGGCGGTGCGCACGGCGCCGGCGTGTTTGGGGTCCAGCTGGTCCAGGCAACCTTCGAGGCGGCGGCGGTCGTCCTCGTCCTCGATCAGGGTCGAGGCCAGGGGCGCGCCGTCGGGCAGGGCCTCGGCCTCGTCGACCACGGTCATCACGCGACCGCCACGGGCGCGGATGCGGTCGATCGAGCGGTTGCGGGCCAGACTGACCAGCCAGGTGATCGGGCTGGCGCGCTCCGGATCGAAGCGGTCGGCCTTGTTCCAGACGGTGAGATACACATCCTGAAGCACGTCTTCCGCCTCCTCGCGGTCATTCAAGATACGGAGGCAGACGCCGAACAGTTTCGCGGACGTGTGGCGATAGACGTATTTCAGGGCGTCGGGATCGCGGTTGGCGACGCGCGCAATGGCGCGCGACAGCAAGGCGCGGCTGGTGTCGGCGTCCATCAAGCGTCCTTACGAAATCCCATGCGCCGGACGCTCGCACGGTCAATCCGGTCTGGCAACGGGACTATCTCCCCATCGCGCGCATGACCGCGTAGCCGGCCGAGGCCGCGGCGGTGGTCACAAGGGTTCCCCAGGCCATGTCGACGAGGGTGATGGTGGTCGACCAGGTCTTCAGCGTCGCCTGATTGGTCAGGTCGTAGGTGGCGTAGGCGACGAGGCCGAAGGTGATCGCGTGAGTCAGCAACCGCCGCCAGCCGCCTTCCCGCAGAGCCGGCTGGATGGCCAGGATGACGATGGCGGCGACGTACAGCAGGTAGAAGACGACGGCCGGGGCAAGCGACGGCTTGGCGGCCAATAGTTCACCGATGCGCGGCTGATAGAGGCGGGGAACGGCCAGGGTCAGCCAGATCCCATCCAGGGCCAGCATGGTCAGGGCGGTGGTCGCGTAGCCGGCGGCGAGGCGGATCATCGGGCGATCTCCGCGACGGGACGCAGGCGGTAGTGGCTGACGCCCCATTCCTCGCCGCCGCGATGGCCGAACAGGCCGGCGGTGGCCAGGAAGAACAGGCGCCAGCGCCGCCGCCAGACGGCCGCGTCCTTGCCGTAGACCTCGCTCAGCACCGGATCGAGCTTGTTCCGGTTGGCGTCCATATTGGCCAGCCACTGGCGCGCGGTGCGGGCATAGTGCTCGCCGCTCCAGCGCCAGTCGGCCTCGACGGTGAACAGGTCCGGGAACTGCCGCGCCAGGTCGTGGCTGGGCATCACCCCGCCGGCGAAGAAGTACTGAGCGATCCAGTCGGCCGGGTCGCCGGTCTCGAACCGGTAGGGCGTCGTGCGGTGGGTGAAGACGTGCAGGAACAGCAGGCCGTCGGGCTTCAGCCAGCCACGCACCCGGGCCAGCAGCGCGCGCCAGTTGGACATGTGCTCGAACATCTCGACCGAGACCACGCGGTCGAAGCGGCGATCGGTGCTGAAGTCGTTCATGTCGGCGGTGACGACGGTCAGATTGGTGAGGCCTCGGGTGGCGGCGCGGGCCTCGATGAAGGCGCGCTGCGAGGCCGAGTTGGAGACGCTGACGATCCTAGAATTGGGATAGCGCTGGGCCATCCATAGCGACAGCGAACCCCAGCCGCAGCCCAGCTCCAGCACATCCTGACCGTCGCGCAGGTCGGCGTGGAGGGCGGTCTCGCGCAGGGCTTCGGCCTCGGCATGTTCCAGCTTGGTCGCGCCGGGCGGATAGAGACCGCTGGAATATTTCAGGTTGGGGCCCAGCACCGTCTCGAAGAAGGCGGCGGGCAGTTCGTAGTGCTGGGCGTTGGCGTCGTCGGTGTGGGTGGCGATCGGATGGCGGTCCATGTCGCGAGCGAACAGGGCGGTGGCGTCGGCGGGCGCGTAGGACAGCCTGCGGCGGACGTCGCCCACCAGCATCTCGATCGCGGTGCGCGACACCAGGTCGGGCATCGGCGCGTCCTCGAACGCGTGGATCGCCGCCTTCATAAAGCTCATGGGCCGTCCTCTTCCCTGTTCCGGGGATAGCTACGCGCGTCCTGCGCGAACGGATGCGTCCGTTTGTCGCGACCATCCGTAGCTCCTCCCGAAGCGTCGCTCGGACGCTGTTGGGAGATCGCCTTGGCCCACGTCGCGCCTCGCCTGTCCGTCGCCGTGGTCGGCGCCGGGATCTCGGGACTTTCCGCCGCCTGGCTGCTGTCGCGCGGTCACGACGTAACGCTGTACGAGGCCGACGACCGGCTCGGCGGCCACGCCCATACGGTGAAGGTGGACGGCACGGCGATCGACACCGGCTTCATCGTCTACAACGAGCCGAACTATCCGAACCTGACGGCGCTGTTTGACTATCTTGGCGTCGAGACCCTGCCGACGGACATGTCGTTCGGCGTGTCGCTGGACGGCGGGGCGCTGGAATATTCCAGCACCAACATCCTGGCCCAGAAGCGCAACGCCCTGAACCCGCGCTTCATCAAGATGCTGCTGGACGTCATGCGGTTCTACCGCGAGGGCCGGCGCATCCCACCGGAGCTGGAGGCCGGCGGCCTGTGCCGGCTGGACGACTATCTGCGTCAGCAAGGCTTCGGGCGGGCGTTCCAGGAGGACCACCTGTTGCCGCAGGCGGCGGCGATCTGGTCGACCTCGATGAGCGATATCCGCGAGTTTCCGGCGGCGGCCTTGCTGCGGTTCTTCGACAATCACGGCCTGATGTTGCCGGTCGACAAGCGACCGATCTGGCGCACGGTGGCCGGCGGCAGCGCCCGCTATGTCGAGAAACTGGCTTCAGGGATCTCGGGAGACATCCTCACCGGCCGGCCGGTCAAGGCGATCCATCGGCACGCGGATGGCGTCTCGATCGAGGATATGGCGGGCCAGACGCGGCGCTACGACCACGTGGTGATCGCGTCCCATGCCGACCAGGCGCTGGCCATGCTCCCTTCGGCGTCCGCCGCCGAGCGCGAACTGCTGGGCGCCTTCCGCTACAGCCGCAACCGGGCGGTGCTGCACACCGACCAGGGCCAGATGCCGGTGCGCCGGGCCGCCTGGGCCAGCTGGAACCACGTCGGCCGGCGCGGCGAGGACGGCGGGGTGACCTACTGGATGAACCGTCTGCAGCCGATCGGCGAGGCGCCGGTGTTCCTGTCCCTGAACCCGGACCAGACGCCCGGCGGGCTGCTGCACGACCAGGTCTACGAGCACCCGCTGTTCGACGGCCCGGCCATGCTGGCGCAGCGCAAGCTGTGGTCGCTGCAGGGGCGTCGGCGGACCTGGTTCTGCGGGGCCTATTTCGGCTCGGGCTTCCACGAGGACGGCTTGCAGGCGGGTCTCGCCGTCGCCGAACAACTGGGCGGCGTCGATCGACCTTGGGTGACATCCAAGCCGTCGAGCCGCATCTTCCTAGAGGCTCCGGCCGTCGAGGCGGAGCGGGAGCTGGTCGCATGACCCTCCGGTCGGCGCTCTACAGCGGTCATGTCGTCCACGAGCGGATGCGGCCCAAGCGCCATCGACTGCGCTACCGGGTGTTCATGCTGCTGCTGGACCTCGACGAGATCGACGGGCTGGACCGGACGCTGAAGCGGTTCTCGCGCGGGCGTTGGAACCTGATCGGCTTCCACGATCGCGACCATCTGGAAGACTCCCAAGTGTCGCTGAAGGACACCGTGCTGGACAAGCTGCAGGCGCAGGGTCTGGAGGCCACGCGGGTCAGCGTGCTGGCCATGCCGCGCATCCTGGGCAAGGGCTTCAATCCGCTGAGTGTGTTCTTCTGCCACGACGCCGACGGCAAGCTGGTCGCCACAGTCCATGCCGTGCGCAACACCTTCGGCCAGCGTCACGACTATGTGCTGCCGGCCCGGCGGATCGTCGGCGGCTGGATCGAGCAAGGCGCGGCCAAGGCGTTCTACGTCTCGCCGTTCCTGCCGATGGACCTGCGCTACGCCTTCGAGATCGCGCCGCCGTCCGAAGCCGTCCACGTCGGCGTCGACGTGCTGGACGAGGATGGCCTGGTGCTGGCCGCCACCTTCTCGGGCGAGCGCCGCGACCTGACCGACCATACCATTTGGCGGGCGCTGACCAGTCATCCCTGGCAGGTCGCCGGCATCCTGGCGGCGATCCATTGGGAAGCGCTGAAGCTCGTCTTGAAGGGCTTCCGCTACTTCCCGCAGGACGTCGCGACTAGAGGCCGGCCCACGCCTCCAGGTCCTTCAGCGCGCGCAGGCTCATCAACCGTTTCTTGGCCCGGCCACGCTCCTTGAGCGGAATCTTCTTGCCGTCCTCGTCGACCTTCGGCGCCTCGAGCGGCGGCAACAGGCCGTAGTTGATGTTCATCGGCTGGAAGCTGCCCGGACCGTTGCCGGCTTCCAGGTGGCCGCCGGTGATGTGCTCGACCAGAGCGCCCAGAGCGGTGGTCGGTGGCGGGGCGTCGATCGGCGCGCCCTTGCGGTCGGCGGCGGCGAAGCGGCCGGTCAGCAGGCCCATGGCGGCGCTCTCGACATAGCCCTCGACGCCCGTGACTTGGCCGGCGAAGCGCAGGCGCGGCATGACCTTCATGCGCAGCGACTTGTCCAGGAGCTTGGGCGAGTTGATGAAGGTGTTGCGGTGCAGGCCGCCCAGACGGGCGAACTGGGCGTTCTCCAGCCCCGGGATCATCCGGAAGGTCTCGGCCTGGACGCCGTGCTTCAGCTTGGTCTGGAAGCCGACCATGTTCCACAGCGTGCCCAGCGCATTGTCCTGGCGCAGCTGGACGATGGCGTAGGACTTCACCGTCGGATCGCGCGGGTTGGTCAGGCCGACGGGCTTCATCGGGCCGTGGCGCAGGGTCTCGCGGCCGCGTTCTGCCATCACCTCGATCGGCAGGCAGCCATCGAAATAGGGGACGTTCTCCCACTCCTTGAACTCGGACTTGGGGCCGTTGATCAGGGCGTCGATGAAGGCCTCGTACTGTTCCTTGTTCATGGGCAGGTTGATGTAGGCGGTCGCGTCGCCGCCGGGGCCTTCCTTGTCGTAGCGCGACTGGCGCCAGGCGACGTCCATGTTGATGGACTCGAAGTGGATGATCGGCGCGATGGCGTCGAAGAAGCTGAGCTGACCTTCGCCCGACAGCTCCAGGACCGCGTTGGCCAGGGCCGGCGAGGTCAGCGGGCCGGTGGCGACGATGACGCTGTCCCAGTCTTCGGGCGGCAGGCCGGCGATCTCTTCGCGGACGATGGTGACCAGCGGGTGGGCCTCCAGGCGGCGGGTGACTTCGGCCGAGAAGTTGTCGCGATCGACGGCCAGGGCGCCGCCGGCCGGTACCTGATGCTGGTCGGCGCAGGACAGGATCAGGCTGTCCAGCTTGCGCATCTCGGCGTGCAGCAGGCCCACGGCGTTGAACTGCCAGTCGTCCGAGCGGAACGAGTTGGAGCACACCATCTCGGCCAGGCCGTCGGTGTTGTGGGCGTCGGTGGTGACTTTGCCCGTGGCGTCGTCCTTGCGCATCTCGTGCAGGACGACGGGCACGCCGCTCTGGGCGATCTGCCAGGCGGCTTCGGAGCCGGCGAGGCCGCCGCCGATGATGTGGACGGGCTGAAGTTGGGTCGAATTCGTGGTCATGGCCGGGCGTATACCCCCGGCTGTCGCTCGGCGAAACCTGCTGGTAGTGTCGCGAGAGGGGGCGGGTCCTTCGCGCCTGGCGAGCATGGGTGGGAACATGGCGAGCTTTTCCGTGGGCGAGGCCGCGACGGCCGGGTTCGGCGTCATCGCGCGCAAGCCGTTGGCGGTGCTGGCCTGGGGGCTGCTGCTGCTGGTCGCCACGGCGGCGCCGATGTACCTGCTGCTGATGTTCCTGCGGCCGGACTTCGCGCTGCTGATGCAGATGGGCGCCCAGGATGGCCCCTCGAACGATCCCGACCTGCTTCCCCGCCTGATCCGCATGCAGTCGGGGATGATGCTGTTCCAGCTGGTGTTCTGGCTGTGGTCGACGGGCGTGAAGGCGGTGATCTGCTCGGCGGTGTTCCGGGCGGTGCTGGAGCCGAAGGAGTCGCGCTTCGCCTATCTGCGGCTGGGCCCGCAGGAGGGCTGGCTGACCCTGCTGTTCCTGGTCGAGTACGTGCTGGCCTATATCGCCATCTTCATCGTCGCTCTGTTGGGCATGGTGCTGGTGGCGATCGTCGGCGTCGGGGCGGGCGGTAATTCGGTGAGCGCGATGTTCGGGACGGCGATCGTCGTCGGCCTGGCGGCGCTGGGCCTGTTCCTGTGGCTGGCGCTGAAGCTGTCGATGGCCGCGCCGATGACCGTCGTCGATCGGCAGTTCCGGCTGTTCGAGTCGTGGACCTTCACCAAGGGTCATGTCTGGCGGCTGCTGGGCATGTCGCTGCTGCTGCTGGTGTTCCTGATCGGCATCGAGGTGGTGTTCTGCGGTCTGGTCATCGGCGGGCTGTTCTCGCTGGGCGGCCAGATGAGCTGGCTGTTCGAGCCGGGGGCGGTCCATGACCTGCTGCGCGAGACGCCCAACGCGATCGTCCGCAAGCTGGGCCCGGCCATCGCCATCGCGGGCACGTTGCTGGTGGCGTTCTCGGCCGTCGTCAGCGTGGTGTTCTGCGCGCCTTGGGCCGTGGCCTACAGGGCGCTGCGCGGCGAGGCGGCGACCTCGGCGTAGCGGCGGCGCTACGGCCTTCCGGAAATCCGCTCCCGTCCGCGCGACGCCATCGCCAGAACCGTGGCGAGGCCATAGATTGCGCGGATCGCGACGACTCGGCGCGCAAGAGGGACTTGATCGGATGACGGACGGATCGGCGACGATCGGCGCGACCCTGCGGGCGGGCCTGTCCGACGTGGCCAGCGCCGCGCGCGACTGCTGGGCGGCCTTGGCGGTCGCGGCGGCGATCAGCGTCGCCGCCAACGCCATGCCGCCGGTCGTGAAGATCCTGGCCGTCCTCCTGCCCATCGTCATCGCCCAAGGCGCGTTGTTCCGGCGCGCTTTCGGCCGCGAGGCGGGACTGAAGGGGCTACGCTGGGGGCGCGACGAATGGCGACTGCTGGCCGCCCAGCTGATGATCTGGGCGCTGTTGTGCCTGATCGGCGCGATCCTGATGGTCGTGGTCGGCGGCGTCTCGCTGGGCGTAGCCCGCACCGCCGCACCGGACTTTGATCCTAGCACCATCGCGGGCTGGCAGGGCGCTTTCGCCAGCGCCGGCCCGGCGGGTTTCGTGCTCAGCCTGGTTCCGCTGGCAAGCATCGCCATCATGATCTGGCTGAGCCTTCGCCTGTCGCTGTCGGCGCCGGCCACGGTCGAGCAGTCGGGCGTGCGGGTGCTGAGCGCTTTCGCCTTGAGCAAGGGTCGAGTGGGAACCCTGCTCGTGGTCGGCTTGGCCATCGCAGCGCCGCTATTCGTTCTCAACGCCTTGCTCAGGCTCGCGCCCGGCCAAGCGCTGGGGGGCCCGGCGATCCTGGCGGCGGCTTACTATTTCTATGGCGCGCCAGCCTGGTCCGGCGCCCTGGCCCATTTCTACCGCGTCAGCGCGGTCACGCAGGAAGCCTAGATGTCCGTCCGCCCCGTCGACGCCGCCCTCGAAGGCCTCCAGACCATGCGGCGCAAGCCGCTGGCCGTGTTGGCCTGGGCGACCTTCTCGCTGGTCATGCTGCCGATCCTGGGCCTGTTCGTGAAGATCGTGCTGGGCGAGGAGGGCCGGGCGGCCCTGGCCGGTCGCGTCGGCTCGGCCGATCCGCGCGAAATCCTCGACCTGATCACCCACCTGGGCGGCGTCATGGTGATCCTGATCGCCGTGGCCCTGTTCCTGTCCTCGGTGCTGCAGGCGGCGATCATCCGTTCGGTGATCGACCCCAAGAACAGCCGCTTCGCCTATCTGCGCCTGGGCAAGGAAGAGCTGCAGCTCTTGATCGTCTCGCTGATCACCTGGGCCGCGGCCCTGGGCGTGACGGTGATCCCGTCGGGCGCGGTGGTGCTGGGCGCGTCGCTGCTGTCGGGCGCGGCGGCCGGCTGGTTCGCCACCCTGGGCGCCCTGGCGGTGATCGGTCTGTCGCTGTGGGTGGCCGTGCGCCTGTCGCTGCTGGGGCCGCACGCCTTCTCGCATCACCACATCGACATCCGCGAGGCCTGGGTGCAGACCCACGGCCAGTTCCTGCGGCTGCTGGGCATGTACGTTCTGGCCATCGTGCTGTCGGCGGTGGTCTCGGTCGTCCAGGCGATGGTGTCGGGCATCGTTGGCAATGTGATCGGCGGCGGCGTCGATCCAATGGGCGGCGTGGCGGGCAGCCACCCGCGGCTGATCCTGACGCTGTTGGCCCAGTTGCTGCTGGCGCCGATCTTCCTGACCCTGCAGACCGTGATCCTGGTCGCCGCCCCGGCCCGCGCCTTCGCCCAGCTGAACCAGGACGAGATCGACGCGGGCCTGCACGACTAGGCGCCAAGACCTAGGCCGAGGCGGAGGGCCTCGCCGCCATGCGTTCACGCCAGGCCAGCACGTGCCTGGCCTCGGCCGGTGTGTGCAGTCCGGTGAAGTCGGCGAAGTCCAGGGTGGTCTGGGCGGTGATGTCGGCCATGGTGTAGGTGTCGCCGGTCAGGTAGGGCCGCCCGTCGGCCAGTTCGCGGTCGAGCCACAGCTGGGCCTTCTCGACCACTTCGCGGTTGGACTCGCCGAACTCGACGTTCTGCTTCAGCAGGCGGGCGGTCAGCGGGTGAGCGTGACGCCAGAACATGCCGACAGGGACCATCAGCCGGAACTCGGCGCGCCGGGTCCACATCTCGACCTGGGCCTGCTCCAGCGCCGAGACCCCGAACAGCGGCGGGGAGGGGTGCAGCACCTCGAAATAGCGGCAGATGGCGACGGTCTCGCTGATCGTCGTCCCGTCGTCGAGCTCCAGGGTCGGCACCTGGCCCAGGCTGTTGCGCGCCAGGTGTTCGGGCGACCGGTGGCCGCCCTGGCGCATGCCGATCTGGATCTCCGGGACCTCGACGCCCTTCTCGGCCAGGAATATCCGCACGCGACGCGGATTGGGCGCGGGCATGGCCTCGCCATAGAGCTTCATGATGTCCTCCCCAGGATCGTTTTCAAACGAACGTTAGAGGGTGTGGCGGCCCGTTCGCAACCCTCACCGCAACTTGGGTGAAAATCCCACGTTCGGCCCTGTCGAAGCATCGCGAACCTGTCTAGTTTCGTGGGCCTACGCCATTCGAAGAGCACGACATGTCCCAGTTCTCCGCCTCCGACGCGGCCTTCTCCGGTTTCCGGCTCGTGCGGGAGAACCTGAAGACCGTCGCCATCTGGGCGGTGGCGATGACGGTGCTGTCGCTGATCTCCAACCTGCTGGCGATCCAGTTCTTCGGCGTCCAGCTGCAGGGCTTCCTGGACTACATGTCGGACAACACCACGCCCGACCCGGAGACCTTCGCGCGTCACCTGTCGGCCCTGTTCCCGCTGACCCTGTGGTCGCTGCCGTACAGCTTCATCCTGAACGGCGTGATCTTCGCGGCCCTGAACCGCCTGGTGCTGCGCCATGACGACGGCCGGGCGGCCTATCTGCGCTTGGGCGCGCAGGAGCTGCGCCAGGCCGCGATGTGGTTCCTGATGTGCCTCGTCCTGATGGGCGTGCTGTTCGTCGGCGCGCTGCTGGCCGGCTTCCTCAGCGCGCTGGGCGGGCCGACGGGCGCGTTCCTGGGCCTGCTGTGCGTGGTCGGTTCGTTCTGCGCCGCGGTCTATCTGGCCGTCCGCCTGTCGTTCGCCTCGTCGATCACCTTCGACACCGGCAAGCTGACCCTGTTCGGCGCGCTGCCGCAGACCAAGGGCCTGTTCTGGCCGCTGCTGGGCGCCTACCTGCTGGCCGCCGTGATGAGCGTCATCGTCGTGCTGCTGATCTGGACCATCGTCTCGGCCGTCGGCCTGATCGCCTCCGGCGACCTGGCCGCCACCGGCAAGATGATGCGCGCCGACACCAGCTCGCTGCAGGCCTATTTCACGCCCGCCGGCATCGTCCAGACGCTGTTCTCGGGCCTGATCACCGTGCTGACGACCCTGATCGTCTTTGGTCCAGCCCCCAGCGTCTATCGCGAGCTCAAGGACCGCCAGGGCGGGGCCGACACCACGGGCGGCTGGTAAAGAGAAAAGCCCCGGAGATCGCTCTCCGGGGCTTCTTATTTCTTGGGGCATCGGTTTCTGCGAAAACCGGTTCCCACTTTTCGGGCCGCTGCGCCGGCTAGGCCCGCTTAGCCTTCTTCAGTTCCGCCACCCGCGCCTTGCGGCGCTCCTCGTGGCGATCCAGCAGTTCCTTGAGATAGCGGCCGGTCCAGCTGGCCTCGACCTTGGCCACGTCCTGGGGCGAGCCCGTGGCGACGATCTCGCCGCCGCCGTCGCCGCCCTCGGGGCCGAAGTCGATCAGCCAGTCGGCGGTCTTCACCACGTCCAGGTTATGCTCGATGACCACCACGGTGTTGCCCTGGTCGGCCAGCTCGTGCAGCACCTCGAGCAGCTTCTTGGTGTCCTCGAAGTGCAGGCCGGTCGTCGGCTCGTCGAGGATGTACAGCGTCCGGCCGGTGGCCCGGCGCGACAGCTCTTTCGACAGCTTCACGCGCTGCGCCTCGCCGCCCGACAGGGTCGTGGCCTGCTGGCCGACCTTGATGTAGCTGAGGCCCACGCGCTTGAGGGTCTCCATCTTGTCGCGGATCGGCGGCACGGCCTTGAAGAAGTCGGCGGCCTCCTCGACGGTCATGTCCAGGACGTCGGCGATCGTCTTGCCCTTGAACAGCACGTCCAGGGTCTCGCGGTTGTAGCGCTTGCCCTTGCAGATATCGCAGGTGACGTAGACGTCCGGCAGGAAGTGCATCTCGATCTTGATGACGCCGTCGCCCTGGCAGGCCTCGCAGCGGCCGCCCTTGACGTTGAAGCTGAAGCGACCCGGGCCGTAGCCACGCGCTTTGCTTTCCGGCAGGCCGGCGAACCAGTCGCGGATCGGACCGAAGGCGCCGGTATAGGTCGCCGGGTTCGAGCGCGGGGTGCGGCCGATCGGCGACTGGTCGATGTCGATGACCTTGTCGAACTGTTCCAGGCCCTCGATCCGCTCGTGCGGGGCGGGGGCGTCGCTGGCGTTGTTCAGGCGGCGCGCGGCGGCCTTGTATAGGGTCTCGATCGTGAAGGTCGACTTGCCGCCGCCCGACACGCCGGTGATGCAGGTGAAGGTCCCCACGGGGATCTCCGCCGTGACGTTCTTCAGGTTGTTGCCGGTGGCCCCGATGACCTTCAGCACCTTCTTCTTGCTGATCGGCCGGCGCTGTTCGGGGACTTCGATCTCGCGCGCGCCGGTCAGGTACATGCCGGTGACGCTCTTGGGATTGGCCATGATCTCGGCCGGCTTGCCCTCGGCGACGATCTCGCCGCCATGGACGCCGGCGGCCGGGCCCATGTCGATCACGTAGTCGGCGGTGAGGATGGCCTCCTCGTCGTGCTCGACGACCAGCACCGAATTGCCCAGGTCCCGCAGGCCCTGCAAGCTGGTCAGCAGGCGGGTGTTGTCGCGCTGGTGCAGGCCGATCGACGGCTCGTCCAGCACGTACAGCACGCCGGTCAGGCCCGAGCCGATCTGGCTGGCCAGGCGGATGCGCTGGCTCTCGCCGCCCGACAGGGTGCCCGAGCCGCGCGACAGGTTCAGGTAGTCGAGCCCAACATCGACCAGGAACCGCAGGCGATCATTGATCTCCTTCAGGATCCGCCGGGCGATCTCCATCTGCTTGTCGGAGAGCTTGCCTTCCAGGCCGGCGAACCAATCCCGTGCAGGCCGGATGGCCAGCATCGAGACCTCGGCGATATCCATGGCGTCGATCTTGACGGCCAGGGCTTCGGGCTTCAGGCGCTTGCCGTGGCAGGTCTCGCAAGGGGTGTCGGACTGGTAGCGACCCAGTTCTTCGCGGACCCACGAGGAGTCCGTCTCGCGCCAGCGGCGCTCCAGGTTCGGCAGCACGCCCTCGAAGGGCTTCTCGACCTCGTACTTGCGGGCGTTGTCGTCGTAGATGAACTTGATCTTGGTCCCCTTGGACCCGTTCAGCACCACGTCGCGCGCGTCGGCCGACAGCTTGTACCAGGCCTCGTCCATCGAGAAGCCGTAGTGGCGCGCCAGGGCCTGCAGGGTCTGGGTGTAGAGCGGCGAAGGACCCTTGGCCCACGGGGCGACCGCGCCCTTGTGCAGGCTCTTGTCCTTGTCCGGAATGACCAGGTCGGCGTCGAAGGCCAGCTTGGCGCCGAGGCCGTCGCAGACCGGACAGGCGCCCGCCGGGTTGTTGAACGAGAATAGCCGCGGCTCGATTTCGGCGATCGTGAAGCCGCTGACCGGGCAGGCGAAGCGTTCCGAGAACAGGATGCGCTTGGGCTCCTTCTCGCCTTCCTCGATAGTGGCGAACTCGGCAACCGCGAGCCCATCGGCGAGCCGAAGCGCCTGCTCGATCGAGTCAGCCAGGCGCTGCTCCATGTCGGGCTTGGTGACCACGCGGTCCACGACCACGTCGATGTCGTGCTTGAACTTCTTGTCGAGCGCCGGGGCGTCCTCGATCGGATAGTACTCGCCGTCGATCTTCAGCCGCTGGAAGCCGGCCTTCTGCCACTCGGCGATCTCCTTCTTGTACTCGCCTTTGCGGTCGCGAACGACGGGGGCCAGCAGATAGAGACGCGTGCCTTCGGGCAGGGCGGTGATCTTGTCGACCATCTGGCTGATGGTCTGGCTTTCGATCGGCAGGCCGGTGGCCGGCGAATACGGAACCCCGACCCGCGCCCACAGCAGGCGCATGTAGTCGTGGATCTCGGTCACCGTGCCGACGGTCGAGCGCGGATTGCGCGACGTGGTCTTCTGCTCGATCGAGATCGCGGGCGACAGGCCCTCGATCAGGTCGACGTCGGGCTTGCTCATCAGCTCCAGGAACTGACGGGCATAGGCCGACAGGCTTTCCACGTAGCGGCGTTGGCCCTCGGCATAGATCGTGTCGAAGGCCAGGGACGACTTGCCCGAGCCCGACAGGCCGGTCAGCACGACCAGCTCGCCGCGCGGGATGTCGACGCTGACGTTCTTCAGATTGTGCTCACGGGCGCCGCGAACGCGGATGAAGTTCAGTTGCTCAGCCATGTTTTCCGGAACGTTGGGCCGCGACAGTGGTCGCGGCGCAGCGGCTATATGTAGGGCTCGACGCGCGAATTAACACAAGAACAAGGTGTGAACAAATGTCGCGCGCGTGAGAGGGCGTTTCTGCTGACAGTGGATGTCAGCAGGCCGACACTTTCATGGCGCCGCTTGAACACCCCCTCGCCTCGAAAACGGCGCCAGCGGCGCGCGTGCTTCCGCCCAGCTTAACCAGGGGTGGAAAATGGGGCCGGAAGGGCGACGATGGATCGCCGCGTCGGGCGGCGTCCTGATCAACGGCTTGATCCTGGCGGCCCTGGTGCTGGTCGAGAAGCCGGTGCCGGTCGTCGAGGAGCAACCGGTGATCGTGCTGGACCTGGAGCGACTCGAGCGGCAGAGGCCGCGATCCCGGCTGGTGAGCGCGCGAGCGGGCTCGGCTTCTCGGCAGGCGGCTCCAGCCCAAGCGACCACGCCGTCGGTCGCGCGGGAAGGGACGGTGTCGCAGGCCGCTGGAGAACCAACCGCCGCTCAGCCCGTGACCGAGCCCGCCTGGACAGTCGATCCCAGGGCGGTGGATCGGTGGAAGCTGACTGAGGGCAATCCGACCTATGGCTGGGGCCGCGCCTACCGGGCGTGCAAGGGCCTCAGCAACGAGCACATGACGCCGGAGGAAAAGGAGCGCTGCTATGGTGGCGTTCCCAAGCCACCCAGTACGTTCATCGGGCCTATCGATCGACGCAAGGTCTGGCGGCCGGAGCCGAAGTTCGAGAACAAGCAGACACGCCGCCAGGAACGCTGCCGCGCCTATCGCGGCGTTCGCACCCAACCCGGCGCGGATCCGCCCCCCATGCCCTCGATAAGAGAGGGCGGCTGCTTCTGACCTTGTCGTCGGGTGCGTGGCTGGGCAGGGTTGTCCAGGCGCTGGAGGGGTGGATGCTGACGGTTCTCTTCATGGTCATCGCGGCGGTCTGCCTGGAGCGAAGCCTGGCCTTGACCATCCTGAACTATTGGCCGCGACCGAAGGACGCCGACCGGTTCTACGCGACCTATCGATGGATCGCATTTCCGCGAACGCTATTGGTCGCCGCTCCAGCCGTTATCGCGTTTGCAGGAAACCTGCTGAAACTGGACCCCAACCTCGTCACCTTGTGCTTGGTGGTGTCGCTGGCCGCGCTGGCGGCGTCGGCCGTCCACGACGGCGTCCGCGCGGCGCGGGCGGCGGCGCTGGAGTGACGCCTTGAACCTTTGCTCAACCCTGTTTGGAAGCGGGTTCTTCAGTCCACGCATGATCTAAGGGCCACGCTCGGGCAGAAGCTCGACCATGCGAGGAATGAGCCATGGCCAAGAAGGCCGCCGCCGAGAGCGGAAAGCAGGAAGCCAAGCAGGAAGCCTTCGACGCCCTGAAGGCGCCCAAGCCGCGTTCGATCGTCATCGACATGATGGTGTTCTGCGGCGGCATCGGCTCGCTGGTCTGGGTCCTGCACGCCATGGCTCCGACCTAGCCACGCTTGCGGCCCTGGGCGCGGACGCGTAGAAACCCTGCTCCCATCAATGGAGGCTCCCATGATCAGCCAGACGGAAGACCGCTTCGTCCTTCCCGTTTCCCTGACCGTGGGCTCGCATGTCCTTCATCACTCTGGACGCCGTTTCCGCCGCCACGCCTGACGGCCGGCTGCTCTTCGAAAATCTGAACCTCGCGATCGGGGCCGAGCGGATCGGCCTCGTGGGACGCAACGGCGCGGGCAAGTCGAGCTTGCTGGCGCTGATCGCCGGATCGCGTCCGCCGCTGGCCGGGACGGTCACACGGGCGGGGACCGTCGCCACCCTCGACCAGGCGCCGGATGTCTCGCCGGGCGCGCGGCTGGCCGACCTGCTGGGCGTCGGCGCGGCCTGGGATCGCCTCTCGCGCATCGAGCGCGGGGAGGGCGACGAAACCGACCTTGCCGAGGCCGACTGGGACCTGCCGACTAGGCTGGACCAGGCGCTAGCCGATGTCGGTCTCGCGGGCCTCGATCCCGGGCGGCCGGCGGCGGCGCTGTCGGGCGGACAGGCGACTCGGGCGGGGCTGGCGCGGCTGCTGATCGCGCGGCCTGACGTGCTGCTGTTGGACGAGCCGACCAACAATCTCGACGCCGAGGCGCGAGCTATCGTCGGCAAGGTGCTGTCGCGCTGGCGCGGCGGGGCGGTGGTGGTCAGCCACGACCGGTCCTTGCTGCGCGGCATGGACCGCATCGTCGAGCTGTCGTCCCTGGGCGCACGGTCTTACGGCGGCGGCTGGGACCTCTATGCCGAGCGCAAGGCCGCCGAGGCTGACGCCGCCCAGCGCGACCTCGACCATG
Source organism: Caulobacter sp. GW456-12-1-14-TSB4 (assembly GCF_059424195.1). Taxonomy (NCBI): domain Bacteria; kingdom Pseudomonadati; phylum Pseudomonadota; class Alphaproteobacteria; order Caulobacterales; family Caulobacteraceae; genus Caulobacter; species Caulobacter sp. GW456-12-1-14-TSB4. The sequence continues at coordinate 41,901 of NZ_JBWKZF010000022.1, read as the reverse complement.
CCGAGAAGGAGGTCCGCCGCGTCGCCCGCGAGGCCCAGGTCGCCCGCGAGCGCAAGGACCGCCGCGACGCCGCCGGCCGCAAGTTCGCCGACCGTGGCGGCACGCCGAAGATCGTGCTGGGCATGATGGCCGAGCGGGCCGAGAACAGCGGCGCGCGCGAGGGCAAGCTCGCCGACAAGCTGGCGACCGAAGCGGCGCAGGCCAAGGCCAGCGCGGAGGCCCGCGTCGAGCGCGCCCGGACGCTGGGCTTCGACCTTCCGTCGTCGGGCTTGCCGGAGGGGCGCACGGTGCTGACGTTCGAGGAGGTCGCCTTCGCCTGGCCGGGCGGGGCGCCGGTGATCGAGGGCCTGTTGTTCCGCCTGGCCGGACCCGAGCGGGTGGCGGTGTCGGGGCCGAACGGGACGGGCAAGACGACGCTGATCCGGCTGGCGACCGGCGATCTCGCGCCGACCGCTGGGGAGGTGAAGCTGTCCGTTCCTGTCGCCCTGCTGGATCAGCGGGCCGCGCTGCTGGCCGACGACCAGACCATCCTGGAGAACTTCCGCCGCCTGAACCCGGCCGCCAGCCAGAACGACGCCCACGCGGCCTTGGCCCGGTTCCTCTTCCGCAACACCGCCGCCCATCAGGTTGCGGGGACCCTCAGCGGCGGCGAGCGCCTGCGGGCGGCCCTCGCCTGCGTGCTGAGCGCGGCCGCGCCGCCGCAGCTGCTGATCCTGGACGAGCCGACCAACCACCTTGACCTGGCCTCGATCGAGGCCGTCGAGGCGGCGCTGTCGGGCTATGACGGGGCGCTGTTGGTCGTCAGCCACGACGCCGATTTCCTGGAGGCGATCGGCGTCGAACGGACGATAAGCTTGGGCGGCGAGCCATGACCCCCGACCTCGACACCTTCATCCGTGAGCGCCTGCCGCTGGAGCCCGTCCCGGGCGTCCCGGAAATCCGCCTGCATCGCGCGGGGCCTCGCAGCGGGTTGATGCGTCTGGCCGAGACCGATCCGGATTTCGGCTCGCCCTACTGGTCGCGGACGTGGGGCGGGGGGCTGGCCCTGGCGCGGCATGTGCTCGACCATCCCGAGGTCGTGCGCGGTCGGCGCGTGCTGGACCTCGGCGCCGGCTCGGGCCTGGTGGCGATCGCCGCCGCCCTGACCGGGGCGCGCGAGGTAAAAGCTGCCGACGTCGATCCCTACGCGGTCGCCGCCACGCGCCTGAACGCCGCGGCCAACGGCGTGACGGTCGAGGTGGTCCTCGGCGATCTGACGGCAGGTGATCCGCCGGAGGTCGAGCTGATGCTGGTGGGCGATCTCTTCTACGATCCGGACCTGGCGACGCGGGTCACGACCTATCTGGAGCGCTGTGTCGCCGGCGGGATCGCGGTGCTGATCGGCGATCCCTTCCGGGCCTATCTGCCGACGGAGCGGTTGCGGGTTGTGGCCGAGTACCCGGTCGCCGACTACGGGGATGCCGAGGGCGCCATGCGGACGGCGGCGGTGTTCGCCTTCACGCGGTAGCGCTCGCGCCGATCCTCACCCACATCCCACCCATGTCGAACACCGATCGAGAAGAACCCTGCGCCGCCATCGAGACGCCTGCGAGTCTGGCTGCGATAGTTGCCGGCTACGCCTGGGCGCGCGACACGGTCGGCGAGTCCGGCGGCGCGGTCTATCGCCTGTTCGGCCGCGCCGGTGCGCCGGACCTCTATCTCAAGCACGGCCGCGGGCCGATCGCCGAGGACGTGACGGACGAAATGGTTCGGCTGCGCTGGCTGGCGGGGCGCCTGCCCGTTCCGGCCGTGTCCGGCTTCATCGGCGCGCCGGATGAGGCCTGGCTGCTGATGGAGGCGATCGCCGGCCAGACCGCCTATCAATTGCTCGAGGCGGCGGACGACGAAGCCCAGGAGAGCATCGTCGACGCCCTGGCGCTGCACCTGAAGCGCCTGCACGCTATCCCGGTCGAGGACTGCCCCTTCACCAGCGACCACCGCTTCCGGTTGGCCAGGGCGCGGGCGCGGCTGGAGGCCGGCCTGGTCGACGCCGACGACTTCGATGAGGAGCGGGCGGGGATGACCGCCCAGGCGGTGTGGGACGAGATGACGGCGCTGCTGCCGCTGGCGGCCGACACGGTCGTGACCCATGGCGACTATTCGCTCGACAACCTGATCCTGCGGGACGGCGCGGTGGTCGGCTGTATCGATGTCGGCCGCGTGGGCTTGGCCGATCGTTATCAGGACCTGGCCATCGCCTGGAACGGCCTGGGCGAGTTTGGCCCTTCGCTCCAGGCGCGCTTCCTGAAAACCTACGGGATCGACCGGTCCGACGAGGGGAAGCTGCGCTTCCACCTCATGCTGGACGAGTTCTTCTAGGCCTTGCGGTTCAGCGTGATCGCCGAGCCGTGCTGTGGGCGGTCGTTGACCATGCCGCCGGAGCCGTAGGTCGTGGCCGGTGCGGCGCGCTGGCTGGCGATCTCCTGGGCCACGGCGTGGACCAGGCCCTCGGTGACCGTCTTGGCGGCGTTCACGGCGCGGGCTTGGCGGGCCAGGACGGCGTCGAAGGCCTCGGTGGCGCGCATCAGGCGCTGGCGCAGTTCGGGGCGAGCGGCCTCGACCAGAGCGACGTTGTGACGGACCCGCATCGACTCGTGCCGATAGACATTGGCGAGCTTCGCCGTCTCTTCAACGTACTGCGCCGCCTCATGGGGGCGGTGGGTCTCGAAGGCCGTGGCTTCCTTGGCGATCAGGTCGGTCAGGCGCTCGGTCAGCAAGGTCAGCTGGTGGACGCGATCGTCGGCGTCGACGGCGGCGATGGCCATGGGGTTACTCCTTCAGACCTTGCATCTTCAGCATTTCGCGCTGGATCGTGGCGGCCAGGCCGATACCGCCGGCCTTGGTCACTTCCTTCGACATCGCGTCGGTCAGGACCGACTTGAACATCTCTTCGCCGTTGCCGCCGCCGAAGGGCTCTTCGGTTTTCACGCCCTCGAACATCTGCTGCATCATCACGGACATGAACGAGGACTCGAACGTGTTGGCCGTCTCTTTGATCTTGGCGCGCTGCTTGGCTTCCTTGGCCGCGCTGGCGGCGTCCTGAACCGCGCCCTGGACCGTGGTCGCGGCGCTTTTCACCGCCTGGGCGGCGGTCTTGATGGAGCCAGCGGTCGCGCCGAACTGCGGGACGTAGGTGGAGATCGTCGAAAGCGCGCTCATCACATCACCTCGATGTCGGCTTGCAGGGCGCCCGCGGCCTTCACGGCCTGCAGGATGGAGATCATGTCGCGGGGCGTGACGCCCAGGGCGTTGAGGCCGCCGACCAGGCCCTTGAGCGACGGCGCGCCGCCCAGGGTCAGCAGCTGCTTGCCCTTCTCCTCGTCGACGCTGACCGTCGACTGCGGCACGACCTTGGTCTGACCCTGGCTGAAGGGAGCGGGTTGGCTGACGGCCGGGTTTTCCTGGACCGAGATGGTCAGGTTGCCCTGGGCGATCGCCACCTTGCTGATGCGGACGTCGTCGCCCATGACGATGACGCCGGCCACTTCGTCGATCACCACCTTGGCCGGGCCGTCGGGCTCGACCGTCAGGTTCTCGATGTTGGTGATGAAGCTGATCATGTCCATGCCGGCCGGGGCGCGGGTGGCGATGATGGTCGGGTTCTGGGCTTGGGCGCTGCCGGGGAACTTGGCGTTGATGGCGTCGGCCACGCGGCGTGCGGTGGTGAAGTCCGGATTGCGCAGGGTCAGGCGCATGATGTCCATATTGACCATCTGGAAGCCGGTCTCGCGCTCGATGACGCCGCCGCCGGCGATGCGGCCGGCCGTCGGCACGCCCTTGGTGACCGAGCTGCCCGAGGCGCCGCCGGCCGAGACCGAGCCCGTCTGCACGGTGCCTTGGGCCACGGCGTAGGTCTGGCCGTCCGCGCCTTGCAGGCTGGTGACCAGCAGGGTGCCGCCCAGCAGGCTCTTGGCGTCGCCCAGGGTCGCGACGGTGACGTCCAGCTTCGAGCCCGAGGCCGAGAACGGCGGCAGGCTGGCCGTGACCATGACGGCGGCGGTGTTCTTGGTGTTGAGATTGCCGTCGCGGACGTTGACGCCCTGGCGCTCCAGCATGGCCTCGAGGCTCTGCTTGGTCATCGGCGCGTTGCGCAGGCTGTCGCCCGTGCCGTTCAGGCCGACCACGATGCCGTAGCCGATCAACTGGTTCTCGCGGACGCCTTCGAAGGCGACGATGTCCTTGATGCGCGACTTGGCGAACGCCGGAGCAGCGACCAGGCAGGAAACGGCGGCGAGGGCGGTCAGGACAGTGCGAAAGAATGAACGCGGCATGGCAATCTCGTCGTGGGGAACCGTCCCCGCGCCGCCCCATGCCAGAAGCGGGCCAGTTTCCTGATCGTGCTCAGAGCCTTGTGACTCAAGGGATTCGAGATTCGGCGCTGGTCCGCTCGGCGCCTCACGGCAGAATCTGCCCGGCATTAACCATACTTCAAGCGCCCAGGTGGATTATGAGTGGTGTGCGGGATAAGTGACTCGCGCGCATAAGCTTTTTGGAGCTGTCGGATGAAGGTTTCGAGCACGGGGGGCGTAGGTGCGAGCGGCGCGTCGCGGGCCAAGCCGGCCGGCGGATCGTCGAGCTTCTCGCTCCCGTCCGTGAACGCCGCCAGCGGCGCCGCCAGCACCGCCTCGGTGGGCGGCCTGTCCGGCGTCGGCTCGGTCGACGCCCTGCTGGCCTTGCAGGAGATGGGCGCGGTTGGCAGCCCGCTGGAACGCAAGCGCCGCGCGGTGCGCCGCGCCGAGCACATCCTGGACCTGCTGGGCGACGTCCATATCGGGATGATCGACGGGGATATCTCGCACGACACCCTGGACCGCCTGACCCGCGCCATCCGCGAGCAGCGGGAAAATACCGAGGACCCCAATCTGGAGGGCATCCTCAACGAAATCGAAACGCGCGCCGCCGTCGAGCTGGCCAAGCTTCAGGCGCGTAGCTGACATGGCCAGGGCAGGGACCTCGAAATCGGTTTTTCCCTGCCACGCTTGGCTTTCTCGCGCGTTTTACACCTGTCGTCGCCGTGTCCACGGCCCTCCGGCGAGGGGCGCGAAAGCTGAACGCGCCACTCACGCGAGGTTCATTGAACCCGGCTCATCTTTTGCTATAAGCACCCAGCCCTTAAGGGCTGAGTTCATTGGGGCGTGAGGCGTTGATGCAAACGGCCACAGTTCTAGTCGAGAAGTCTGATTATCGTCCTTCCGAGGACGAGCCTTTTATGAACGAGCGGCAGCTTGAGTATTTCAAGGACAAGCTGCTGGCCTGGAAAGAGGAGATCCTTCGCGAATCTCGCGAAACGGTCGTCCACCTCCAGAAAGAAACCGAGAACCACGCCGATCTCGCTGATCGCGCGTCCTCGGAAACCGACCGGGCTCTTGAGCTCCGTACCCGCGATCGTCAACGGAAGCTGATCTCCAAGATCGACCAGGCCCTGCGCCGCGTCGAGGACGGCTCCTACGGCTATTGCGAGGAGACGGGCGAGCCCATCGGCCTGGCCCGACTGGATGCTCGCCCCACGGCGACCATGAGCGTCGAGGCCCAGGAACGCCACGAGCGCCGCGAACGCGTCCACCGCGACGACTAAGCATCGCTCTCCAAGGTAACTTGGGGCGACTACTGTGTTTCAAGCGGCCTTGGGTGGGGAGCCCAAGGCCGCTTCTGTTTGGGCCGCTTTTGTTTTCGGGTCAGGTGCGTAAGGTCGTGCGTCGATCCGGGAGACCCGCCGCTTGAGCTTTTTCGAGAGCCTGCTCGCCTTGCTGGCCGCCGCGGTGCTGCTGTTGCAGGTCTCGCGCCGGCTGAAGGCGCCCTATCCAGCCTTGCTGGCCGCCGCTGGCGTGTGCTTGGCCCTGGTGCCGGGCGCGCCGACGATCTCGATCGAGCCGCATACGGCTTTGGCGCTGTTCCTGGCCCCGGCTCTGGTCGACGCGGCCTTCGACTTTCCGGTCGGTGACGCGCGGCGGCTGTGGCGGCCGCTGTTCGCCCTGGCCATCGTGGCGGTGATCCTCAGCGCGGGGGCGGTGGCCTGGCTGGGCGTGACCATGGCCGGCCTGCCGATCGCCGCCGCCCTGGCGCTGGGCGCGATCGTCGCGCCGCCGGACGCGGCGGCCGCCACGGCCATCCTCAGCAGCATCCGCCTGCCGCGCGGCTCGGTGTCCGTGCTGAAGGGCGAGAGCCTGCTGAACGACGCCTCGGCCCTGCTGCTGTTCTCGGCGGCGCTGGCCTTGCAGGCGCAGGGCGGCATCGACACCACCCTGGCCGTCAAGCTGACCCTGGCCGCGCCGGGCGGGGTCATCCTGGGCATCATCCTGGCCCGGGTGCTGCGCTTCGTGAACCCGTTCGTGACCGGCACCCTGGGCGGCAATGTCGCCGAGTTCGTCACCTGCTTCGGGGCCTGGATCATCGCCGAGCGCCTGGGGCTGTCGGCGGTGCTGTGCCTGGTGGCCTTCGCCATGACCATCGCCCGCACGGCCGGCCTGCGCACGCCGCCGCGCATGCGGATCCACAGCTTCGCCGTCTGGACCTCGGCGGTGTTCCTGCTGAACGTCCTGGCCTTCCTGCTGATGGGCTTGCAGGCCCGGACCATCGTGGCGGCCATGCCGCGCGCGCGGCTAGAGGAGGCGGCCCTGTTCGCCGCGGCGGTGATCGGCTGCCTGATCGTGGTGCGGATGGCCTGGGTGCTGATCTATATCCGCCTGGCGCAGCTTTTCCCGGGTTTGCGGGGCAGCGGCTATCCGACGCCGACCCTCAAGCATGGGGTCCTGGTCGGCTGGTGCGGCATGCGCGGCGTCGTCACCCTGGCCACCGCCTTCGCCCTGCCGGCCAGTTTCCCGCAGCGCGACCTGATCGTGCTGACCGCCTTCGCCGTCGTGCTGGCCACCCTGGTGCTGCAAGGCCTGACCCTGTCGCCCCTGGCTCGCCTGATGGGGCTGGACGGCGAGAACGGACTGGACGAGGAGCTGGTCCGAACGCGCGCCGACATGGCCGGCGTCGCCCTGGCGATGCTGGAGAGCAAGACCGGCGCGGCGGCCGACCACTGGCGCTACCGCTTCGCCGCCGTGCCGACCCAGGTCCCGCCCCGGACCGGAGATCTGGAGGCGCGCCGCACCCTGGGCCTGAAGGCCATCCGCCGCGAGCGCGAACGCCTGGAAGAGCTGCGCAACGCCCAGGCCGTCGGCCCCGACGCCTTCCTGATCCTGCAGGAGGAGCTGGACTTCGAAGAGGTCTCGATCAGCCGCGAGGACGAGCGCCAGATCGAGGAGAGTTAGCGCAGGTCGGCGCGTAGCTCGCGTACGCCCCGGCCCAGGCGCTGGCGCAGCAGGGTCCGCAAGGTCGCCCCATCGACATAGCCGACCTGCGCGGCGATGGCGTCGATGTCCAGGCCGCTGCCGTGCAGCAGCGACTGGGCGCGTTCCACCCGCAGGTCCTGGAAATAGGCCAGGGGCGACTTGCCCAACACCGCCTGGCAGCGGCGTTGCAGCGAGCGCGGGCTGACGGCCAGGGCGTCGGCCGCGCCGTGCAGCGAGAAGCCTTCCTGCAAGCGGTCGCGGGCCCAGCGCTCGAAGCGCAGCATCAGCGGATCGGACTGCGCCAGGTGGTTGGGGATGATGTAGGCCGCCTGGGTCGAGCGGATATCGGCCAGCAGGTAGCGCGAGACCAGGGTCGCCAGCTCGGGACTGGCGCTGCGGATCAGCCAGAGCACCAGATCGAGGTGCCCCATGGCCGCGCCGGCTGTCACCCCGATGTCGGTCGGGACCAGCATGCGCGACTCGTCCAGCTTCACCTTCGGATAGCGCTGGCGGAACATCGGCGACAGCCACCAGGTCGTGGTCGCCTCGCGGTGGTCCAGGAGGCCGGCCTCGGCGACCAGGAAGGTCCCGACGCACGAGGCGGCGATCTGGGCGCCGTCCTCATGCCAGGTCCGCAGCTGGTCCTTGGCCTGGCGCACGTCGGGGCGGGCGAGGGCGGCGGTCAGCGGCTCGGGCGCGGCGCCGGCCAGGGCAGGGACGTAGATCCAGTCCGGCTTCAGGTCGGCGGTGATCGGCTGGGTGGGGATCGACAGCCCGCGTCCGGACCGGACCCTGCGGCGCACGCCCACCACCGTGACGTCGAAGCGCGGCGAGCCACCGAGGACCTGAGCCGACAGGTTGTTGGCGATGCCGAAGGCGTCCAGCGCGATGGTGAGGCCGGTGTCGAACAGTCCGTCGAGCGCCAGGATGGCGATGCGCATGGCGTGAATGGCCCTAAAGTTGTCAGTTACGACGATACAGGTCGCGCCGCGCCAAGGCTATCCCTCTCCCCGTCGCCACGCCGGCGACCAGGAGCACCCCATGAAAGTTCTCGCCCTCGGCGCCATCACCAAGCAGCCCACGCCGGAGCAGCAGGCCCAGATCATGCCCCAGGAGGTTCCGGCCACCCTCCAGCTCTATCTCGATGAGAAGATCGACCAGTTCTGGTTCCGCCACGACCGCCTGGGCGTGGTCTTCCTGGTCAACGCCGCCACGGTGGACGAGGCCAAGGCGATCGTCGGCGGCCTGCCGCTGGCCGAGGCCGGCTTCATGACCTTCGACTATGTTCCCGTCGGTCCGCTGGCCCCGCTGGGCCGGCTGATCCAGGGCTAGTCGAGGACCCGGCCGCGTCGCCTCCCGGCGCGGCCGGGCTTGCTAGTAGACCGGCGTCTCGAAGCAGCGCATCGGCGGCTTGTAGCGGGGAAACCTGTAGATGGCCGGCGAGCTATCGTCCGAGATCATCGTCCAGGTCTCGCCGTCGCGGCTCCAGATGTAGGCGCGGCTTTCCTGGTCCCAGCCGTTGTCGTCCAGCCCGCAGAGCGACACTCGCGCCAGCGCGAAACGATCGCCGGGAAAGAAGGTGACGCGGGAGTACTGGCGGCGGTCGATCTGCCGCGTGGGACCTTGGTTGTGTTTGATCACCTCGGGCGCGCCCGACGCCTTCAGGGCCTGTCCGCAATTGATCGGCGCGACGGCGCTTGGCGTCATGTAGCGAAGCAGCACGGTCTGCCAGGGCAGATGTTGGTAGCCCCAGCGCTCAAGCTCAGGTCGTGCGGCGCCGCTGGTCCGATCCTCGGCGCGCCAGAGCTCAAAGGAAACGGGACCCCATTCATCGCGCCAGGCCATGCGCTTGGCTTCGAGAGTCGCGATGAAGCGGCACTCGCGGGCGATGTGATCGGGCGAATTCGGCGGATCGCGCAGCACGAAGGCCGCGACGCCGATCGCGCTCAGCGCCAGGCCGGCCAGGATCAGAACAGCGAGCCTCACCACATCGTCTTCGCGGCGCGGCCCGGCCATTCGCGGTCGTAGGTCTCGCCGCCGACCTCCCCGGCTGTCACCGCCGCCAGCATGGCGCCGGGTGTCGGCAGCGACTTCGGATCGACGTGGCTTTCCGGCTTCCACAGGCCCGAGCGGACGATGGCGCGGGCGCACTGGAAGTAGGCCTCCACCACCGTGACCACCATCGCCGTGCGGGGCGGCTTGCCGTCGACACTAAAGCTCTCCAGCAGCTCGGGATCGACGCTCAGCACCGCCCGGCCGTTGACGCGGAAGGTGGTGCCCGAGCCGGGGATCAGGAACAGCAGCGCCACGCGCGGATCGCGAACGACGTTGCGCAAGGAATCGATACGGTTATTGCCGCGCCGATCGGGCAGGATCAGCGTCTTGGGATCGGCGATGCGGACGAAGCCGGGCAGGTCGCCGCGCGGGCTGCAGTCCAGGCCTTCGGGGCCGACGGTGGCCAGGGCCACGAACGGCGAGGCCTCGATCAAGGCGGCGTAGTGCGGGGTGATGTGGTCGGTGACCTTGACGGTCGACGCGGCGACGGGCTGGGGCTGGTACAGCGCCTCAAGGGCCTCGAGCGTGGTGATCTCGTGCATCGCGTCCTCCCGAGTCCAATTCTAGGGCTTGGCCGGGAGGGCGGCAATCTCAGGACGTTTGGCTCAGGACGTGGACGCTCGGGCGCAGGCCTCGCGCAGGCGGCGGGCCGAGATCGGCTTGTCGACGATGGGGGTCAGGCGGCCCTGAAGCTGGTCGGCGTTGCCGGTGACATAGACGACGGGGATGCGCCCCAGATGGCGCTGGATGGCCTCGACCGCTTCCTCGCCGGTGCCGCCGACGATGCGATAGTCGGCCGTGATCAGATCTGGCGGATTGGCCATGGCCAAGGCCAAGGCGTCCGACGGACTGTCGGCAATATCGAAACTCGTGAAGCCCTGCTCCGTCAGGAGGGCTTCGACCTCGAACGCGACGAGGATTTCATCCTCGATAATCAACACGTGTCGGGCCTTCGCGTGCTCGGTCATCCCGCAGCCTTCGTGATCGTCCCTGAGTCCACTCAATGTCGATGCGGTCCGCCGCGCCAGTCGCGTTTTCGTGATCGGTGTGAACGCACTGGTTGTATGGCCCGGTTCGGCTGCACAGTGTGGGAAAGCAGGCTATGGAAGGGAAAACCAAGAATTCGCAGGAGCGCCCCTTGTCCTTGATCCTCACCGAGAAGCGCGGCCATGTCGCCATCCTCACCCTGAACCGCCCCGAGGCGATGAACGCCTTGGGCGCGCCGGGCGACGGCGACCAGGTGGCGGCGGCCTGCGAGGCGATCAACGACGACCAAGACATCCGCTGCGTGATCCTGACCGGCGCGGGCAAGGCCTTCTCGGCCGGCGGCGACGTCAAGGCGATGAAGGCCCGCGAAGGCGCGTTCGGCGGCAACGGCGTGGCGGTGCGCGACGGCTATCGCAAGAACATCCACCGCGTGGTCCGGGCCATCTACGGCCTGGAGGTCCCGTCGATCGCGGCGGTGAACGGCGCGGCGATCGGCCTGGGCTGCGACGTGGCCTGCATGACCGACATCCGCATCGCCGCCGACACCGCCAAGTTCGGCGTCACCTTCCTGAAGCTGGGTCTGATCCCCGGCGACGGCGGCGCCTGGTTGATGCCGCGCACCATCGGCATGAGCCGCGCGGCTGAGCTCCTCTTCACCGGCGACGTCATCGACGCGGCCAAGGCCGCCGACTGGGGTCTGGTCAGCAAGGCCGTGCCGGCCGAGACGCTGATGGACGAGGCGATGATCCTGGCCAACCGGATCGCCCAGCAGCCGCCGCACGCCCTGCGCATGGCCAAGAGCCTGCTCAAGCATGGCCAGACCGCCAGCTACGACACCCTGATGGAGATGAGCGCGGCCGCCCAGGCCATCGCCCACCACACCGAGGACCACATGGAAGGCGTCGACGCGATCCTCGAGAAGCGTCAGCCGACGTTCAAGGGCGCATAAGCATGGGCAAGGAAGCAAGTGGCGTTTGGGGCCAGCTGTCGGACGGCGAGAGCGAGGGCAAGCTGCTGTGGGAGCCGCCAAAGCTGATCTTCCGCGGGGCCTATCGCGGCATCTACCAGGGCCACGCCCTGAAGAACCTACGGACCGAAGGCGATGACCTGGTCTTGAGTGACGGCACCCGCTTTACGCTAGAGCCGGGCCAGGCCGACAAATGGCTGCACGCGATCCAGAATCCGCCTTCGCGCCTGGACAAACTGGGCGTGAAGCCCGGCATGACCGTGGTGGTCGACGGCGTCGAGGACGAGGAATTCCTGGCCGAGCTGTCGACGCGCGTCGAGCCGGTGGACGCCGACGAGGCCGATGGCGTCGACATCCTGTTCCTGGCCGCCGACGACCTGGCCGACCTCGACCGGCTGGAAGACCTGATGTGGACCCTGGCCGACAAGGGCGCGATCTGGATCGTCTCCCAGAAGGGCAAGGGCGCGCCGCTGAAGGACACCGACGTGCTGGGCGCGGCGCGGGGCTTTGGCCTCTCCGACACCAAGGTCTGCGCGTTCTCGAAGAGCCACACCGCTCTGCGGTTCGTGAAGAGCAAGACGCCGAAGACCGCGCCGGCCGTGGCTCCAGTGGCGGACGATGAAGGGTTTGAAGAGGAATAACCCAACACCGCTCATCCCCGCGAAAGCGGGGACCCATGCGGCGCTCGACGCGGATGCGGTAGTGGTTGCTAAGCCTCGGCTTGGGTCCCCGCTTTCGCGGGGATGAGCGGAGAGTGGGATTTGGCGAGCAGTCGCTTCTGCTCCGCCTTGCTCCGGTAGAGGAAGTCGTACGGCAGTCCCAATCGCACGCTGGCCTGGCTGGGCGGTGAGTTCTTCATGGGGATGCGCTCCGCCAGCCTGCCGGCGGCCTTCAGCGCCAGCCGGTCGAAGGCCGTCAGATCGTACTCGCGGCCTAGCGCCAACTTCTCCCGCACGACCGGCGGCAATAGCGACACCGACGCCCGCGCCAGGGCCTTGTGCAGGAACTTCGGCGCATTGGGCGCGGCCTTGCCCGACTGGATGATGCCTAAGAACTCCTCGACAATCGGGTGCGGCTCGAAGCGGGGCGCCAGCCTGTCCAGCATCGTCATGAAGTCGGCCTGGGACGACGGCGAATACTTCACGCTGTAGAGCCGAGCGATCGGGTGGGCCTCCTCGTAGAACCGCGTCTTCTCGGCCTCGCTCAGCGGCTCGACGAAGCGGTCATAGGCGTTGAGGAAGCCGTAGCCGGCGGTGGCGCTGACCCAGTCCAGCAGCTCGACGTCCAGCGCCTTGTAGGCCTCGCCGCTGGGCGTGTTCCCCACCACCCGCGTGTGCATGTTGGTGACGCCCTGGATCACCCGCCGCGCGGCGGCCTGCGGGCCATAGACCCCGACCATGGCGGCGATACCGGTGCGCTTGGAGCGGCCGATCGGGTCGGCCTTGTAGGTCGAGTGGTCCCAGACCCCCGAACGAATCCGCGCGTCGGCGAACTCCAGCAGCACGGCCGCCACGCCCCCGACCGCCAGGGCGATCGGGTTCTTGTAGACCCGCCAGTGCATCGAGCCCGGCTCCAGATAGGCGGGCTCGCCGGGCGGATTGGCGTAGTCGATCTTCCAGCCCAGATAGGTGTCGGCCATGGCGATCTCCTTCCCGAGGAAAGGTCGGGGTCAGGGCCGCCGGTCGCAACCTATCGAATCCGATAGGGAAACTAGGCTGCTTCCATCGCCTTCACCGGCTGGGCCTTTACGCCGGTCTTCCGGCCGAACTGCATGACCCCGTCCTCGACCTTGCCCAGGCGCAGGGCGGCCAGGTCCAGGGCGTAGTTCTGGTGCACCTTCCACGGCTTGCGCAGGCCCTGCTTGGGGAACTGGCCGATGGCGCGGGTGACGTAGCCGGACGAGAAGTCCAGCCACGGCGCGACCTCCATCTCGCCATCGACGCGCGGCACGCAGAAGTCGGTGCGCGTGCGGGTCATGTGGTTGATCAGGCGGCAGACATACTCGCTGGTCAGGTCCGCCTTCAGCGTCCAGCTGGCGTTGGTGTAGCCGAACGCCGAGGCCAGGTTCGGCACGTCGCTGAACATCATGCCCTTGTAGCTCATCGACTGGGACAGATCGGCGACCTTGCCGTCGACCACGACCTCCATGCCGCTCAAGAGCTGCATCTGCAGGCCGGTGGCGGTGACGACGACGTCGGCGTCCAGGGTCTTGCCGGACTTCAGCTGAATCCCGGTCTCGGTGAAGGTGTCGATGTGATCGGTGACCACCGAGCTGGAGCCGGCCTTGATCGAGGCGAACAGGTCGGCGTCCGGCACCAGGCACAGGCGCTGGTCCCAGGGATTGTAGCTGGGCGTGAAGTGGGTGCCGATGTCGTAGTCCGGGCCCAGGTGCTCGCGCACCATGCCCAGCAGCCGTTCCTTGACCTTCTCAGGTTTCTTCCGCGCCATGTTGAAGAACAGCATCTGGAACAGGACGTTCTTCCAGCGGGTCAGGCCATAGGCGGTCATGGCCGGCAGCTTGGAGCGCAGCCAGTTGGCCACGCCGTCCTCGGCCGGACGCGAGACCACATAGGTTGGCGAGCGCTGCAGCATGACGACGTGCTCGGCGGTCTTGGCCATCTCGGGCACCAGGGTCACGGCGGTGGCGCCGCTGCCGATCACCACGACCTTCTTGCCGGTGTAGTCGAGGTCCTCGGGCCAGAGCTGCGGATGGACGATGCGGCCCTTGAACCGCTCGGCGCCGGCGAACTCGGGCGTGTAGCCCGACGAATAGCGATAGTAGCCGGCGCACATATAGAGGAAGCCGCAGGTGAACTTGACGGACTGGCCGTCATGCTCGGCCTCGACGGTCCAGGTCGCGGTTTCGGTCGACCAGCTGGCGCGCTTGACCATGTGCTTGAAGCGGATGTGGCGATCGACGTCGTGCTCGCGGGCGGTCTCGCGGACGTAGGACAGGATCGACGGGCCGTCGGCGATGGCCTTGGCGGCCTTCCACGGCTTGAAGCTGTAGCCCAGGGTGTACATGTCGCTGTCGGACCGGATGCCGGGATAGCGGAACAGGTCCCAGGTGCCGCCGATCGCCTCGCGCCCTTCCAGGATCGCGTAGCTCTTGCCGGGGCAGTGCTTCTTCAGGTGATAGGCCGCGCCGATCCCCGACAAGCCCGCGCCCACGATCAGTACGTCGACATGTTCCATCCCGGTCCGCCCTTGTTGACCCGCCGGTTGACCCGGCGTGGCTGTATGTGAACAGTGTTCACCAACAAACGACCGTTTTGACCGAACGTCAACTGCGGCCTATCGGATAGCTCATGTCCCTGCGCGACTTCGGCCTGCTTGTCCTGATCTGCCTGATCTGGGCCGGCAACAACATCATGTCCAAGATCGTGGTCGCCCACTGGGGCGTGCCGCCGCTGTTCTACGCGGCCGTGCGCTTCTCGCTGGTGGCGCTGGCGACCCTGCCGTGGCTGCTGCCCGCGCCCAAGCCGACCTGGCGGATCGTGGCGGTGGCGCTGCTGATGGGTGCGGGGAACTTCGCCCTGCTGTTCATGGGCTTCAAGACCGCCTCGCCGTCGGCCGCCTCGGTGGTGATCCAGCTGGGCGTGCCGTTCACGACCCTGCTGTCGATGCTGATGCTGGGCGAGAAGATCCGCTGGCGGCGGGGCCTGGGGATAGCGCTCACCCTGGCCGGCGCGGTGACGGTGATGTGGAGTCCGCACGGCTTCGACCTGTCGCCCGGCCTGTGGCTGGTCGCGGCGGCGGCCTTCGCCGGCTCGCTGGGCGCGGTGATGATGAAGCAGGTCGAGGGCGTGAAGCCCCTGCAGTTCCAGGCCTGGGTCGGCTTCTGCTCGGTCTGGCCGCTGGCGGCCTTGAGCGGCGTCATGGAGCCTGGCCAGATCGCCGCCGGCGTCCACGCCGGCTGGCCGTTCGTGGCGGCGGTGGTGTTCTCGGCCCTGGTGGTTTCGGTCGTGGCCCATACGGCCTATTACGGGCTGATCCAGCGCTATGAGGCCAACCTGATCGCTCCGCTCACCCTGCTGACGCCGCTGTTCACGATCCTGCTGGGCGTCCTGGTCACCCACGACCATTTCGACCTGCGGATGGGGATCGGCGCCAGCCTGGCTTTGCTGGGTGTTCTGATCATCGCGCTTCGGCGGAATCAGGTCATGCCCTTGCTGATGTCGATCCGGAACCGCGCCCAATGAGCCTGTCCTTTATCGAGGCCCCGTCGCCGAACTTCGACGCCCGCAAGGCCGTGCCCGATACGATCGTCCTGCACTACACGGGCATGGAGACCGGCGAGGCGGCGATCGAGCGCCTGCGCGACTCCGAGGCCAAGGTCTCGGCGCACTATTGCGTGGAAGAAGACGGCCGTATCTTCCGCCTGGTGCCCGAAGAGCGCCGCGCCTGGCACGCCGGCGCCGCCTTCTGGAAGGGCGTCAAGGACATCAACTCGGCCTCGATCGGCATCGAGATCGTCAATCCCGGCCACGAGTTCGGCTATCGCCCGTTCCCCGAGGCGCAGATCGCGTCGGTGATCAACCTGCTGGCCGACGTGCGCTCGCGCTGGATGATCCCCGACAGCCGGATCCTGGGTCACTCCGACATCGCCCCGGCCCGCAAGATCGATCCAGGCGAGCTCTTCCCGTGGAAGCGCCTGGCCGAAAGCGGTCATGGCCTGTGGATCGAGCCGGCCCCGTCGCCGGGCGCGCCGTTGGGCCAGGGCGAGGAGGGGACTGGCGTCTTCGCGCTACAGGCCGGCCTGACCCGCCTGGGCTTCGACTGCGCCCCGACCGGCAAGTACGACGAGTGGACCGCCACCGTGGTCGGCGCCTTCCAGCGCCACTGGCTGCAGAGCCGTTTCGACGGCATCGCCGACGGCGAGACCCGAGCCCGATTGGTGGGCCTGCTGCGCGCGGCGGCCGAGTAATGCATCCCGACAACCGCTTCCGCGTCGAAGACCGCGCGGTCCTGCTCGACTTCATTGCCGCCCATCCGTTCGTGACGATCGCGGCGTCGGTCGGCGGCCGGCCGTTCGTGGCCCAGAGCCCGGTGGTCATCCGCGACTTGGACGGCGAGATCGCGCTCGACTTCCACCTGTCGCGCGGCAACGTCCTGACGCCGCATCTGACGCAAGGCTTCCGGGCGGTGGTCCTCGCCACGGGCCTGGACGCCTATGTCAGCCCCGACTGGTACGAGAGCGCCGACCAGGTCCCGACCTGGAACTACCAGTCCGTCGAAGCCGAAGGCTCGGTCGCGCCGCTGAAGGACGAAGAGCTGATCGCCCTGCTCGACGACCTATCGGCCCAGGAAGAGGCGCGGCTTCTCCCCAAAAAGCCCTGGACCCGCGACAAGATGAAGCCCGGCAAGTTCGAGGCTCTCCTGCGCGGCATCCAGGGCGGCCGCCTGTTCGTCGAGCGCCTGGAGGGCGCGTTCAAGCTCTCGCAGAACAAGAACGACGCCGATCGCCTCGGCGCGGCCCAGGGGCTGGGCGACCATCCGATCGCGGAGTTGATGCGCCGGGGTTGACCCGGACCGCCGCGTCCGTCACCAAGACCCCGGACCAGACGGTCGGGCGGTCGCGTCGTCTTCGGACGCCGAGGAAAGTCCGGGCTCCACGGTGACAAGGCGGTGGGTAACGCCCACCGGGAGCGATCCCAGGGATAGCGCCACAGAAAGCAAACCTCCTCCCTACGGGGCGGGAAGGGTGAAAGGGTGGGGTAAGAGCCCACCGCGGACCTGGCGACAGGGACGGCATGGCAAGCCCCGCCTGGAGCAAGACCGAATAGGGACCCCGCGCCGGCCTCGCGTCGGATAGGCCGTCACTGGCCGAGAGGGTCCGGGTAGGTCGCGAGAGCCGTCCAGCAATGGCCGGCCTAGAGGAATGATCGTCGCCGCTTCTTCGGAGGCGGAACAGAACCCGGCTTACAGACCGTCTGGTCCGCAGCCCTCCCCAGCGGGGAGGGCGAGCCAAACCCCTCCATCCACATCGAATGGGACGCAGTGACACCGTGCACGGCGTTCACTTAATGAGTTCTGTGTATGTTCTGTGGATTAACTGCCTCCCCCAGTGAAGAAGGGGTGCGACATCTTTGAAATCTCGATGAAACGGGGCTTGGTGTCATTGTCTCCCAATTCATCCCATGTTAACCCAATTTGCGTCGGGGCGAGTTGGTGGTGCTCGCCGACCGGCTTGGGTTTGGCGGGGTTTAAGCTTCAGTGTTTCTCTCGACGTTCGAGAAACAGCTCGACAGCAAGCGGCGCATCGTTGTGCCGCAGGAATTCCGCGCGGCCGTCTCCGGCATGTTCGACGGCATCTTCTGCTTCCCCTCGATCGAGGCCGATTGCCTGGAAGCTGGCGGAAAAGCCTTGTTCGACCGTTACTTGGGCGTGATCGAGGAGATGCCGTTCGGCGATCCGACGCGCTCGGCGCTGGAAACCAGCGTCCTGGGCGGCATGGCCAAGCTGTCGTTTGATACAGCTGGTCGCATTACGCTTCCCGACCACCTGTGCGAAATGTGCGGTCTCACGGATTGGGTAGCCGTCGTCGGTATGGGTGAGCGTTTTCAGATCTGGTCGCGTGAGGCCTTCCAGGCTCATCGCGCGACGCAACGCGATCTGGCTAGGGAAGGCCTCGCGGCCCTGCGCGCGCAGCAGCGTGTGGCCAAGTTCGGGGGCGCGTCGTGAGCGAAGCGCCGCACATCTCGGTCTTGTTGAATGAGATCGTCGAGGCCCTGGACGCCAAACCGGGCGAGACCATCATCGACGGGACCTTCGGGGCGGGCGGCTATACCCGCGCCATCCTGGCCACCGGCGCGACCGTCGTCGGCTTCGACCGCGACCCCACCGTCCTGAAGTTCACCGAAGGCCTGCCGGCCGACCGCTTCCGCCTGATCCAGGACCGCTTCTCGCAGATGGCCGAGCATTTCGCGCCGCGGTCGGTCGACGGCGTGGTTCTGGATATCGGCGTGTCGTCGATGCAGCTGGACGAGGCCGAGCGCGGCTTCTCGTTCATGCGCGATGGTCCGCTGGACATGCGGATGAGCGACACCGGCCCGACGGCCGCCGACCTCGTCAACGAGCTGGACCACACCGAGCTGGCCCGCATCCTCTACGTCTATGGCGAGGAGCACGCCTCGCGCCGGATCGCCAGCTTCCTGGTGCGCCGCCGCGAAGAGCGCAAGTTCGAGCGCACCCTGGACCTGGCCCACGTCATCGAGCGCGCGCTCGGGGGGCGCAAGGGCGCGAAGGTCCATCCGGCCACGCGCTCATTCCAGGGGCTGCGCATCGCGGTCAACGAGGAACTGGCCGAGCTGGAGGCGGGTCTCGCCGCCGCCGAGCGTATCCTTAAGCCGGGCGGTCGCCTGGCGGTGGTCACCTTCCACTCGCTGGAGGACCGCATCGTCAAGAATTACCTGGCCGAGCGGGCCGGGCGCACCGCCGGCGGTTCACGCCATGCGCCGCCCGTCGCCGCCGGCGCGCCGTCCAGCTTCCAGCTGATCGCCAACAAGGCCATCGCGCCGGGCGAGGCCGAGCTGGCCGTCAATCCGCGCGCGCGCTCGTCGAAGCTACGCGCCGCCGTCCGCACCGAGGCTCCCGTCTGGGAGGCCAGCGCATGACCAGCGTCGGCCTGTTCGATCGCCGCATCCGGGGCTTCCGCGTCGTCGAGGTCGCGGGCATGGGCGTGCTGCTGACCCTGGTGACCAGCGTCTACCTGGCCAAGACCTTCGCCGGTCGTGAACGCCAGGAGATCAGCCGCATCGAGCAGGAGATCGTCGACGAGGGCGTGCGCAAGCGCCTGCTCGAGGCCGAGGTCGCCCACCTGGAGCAGCCGCGCCGCATCGAGCAGTTGGCGCAGATGATGCAGCTGAAGCCGATCGCGCCGGACCACGAGATCACCGAGGACGCCTTGATCGACGTCGCGCGCCGCCGCGAACTGCCGCGCGCCCCGATCTCGGCCGCCCCGGTCGCGCCCGAGGCCCTGGCCGCCGACGCGCCGGAAGCCCTGCCGGACGACGCTTCGCTTCCGCCGCCACCGCCGCCGCCCAAGCCGCAAGCTCCGGAGGCGCCGCGATGAGCCTCTCGAACCTGGGTCCCGGCGGTTTCCAGCCCGCCATCTGGCGGTGGCTGATCGAGCGCGTCTGGCGCCTGGAGCACGCCTTCGAGCGCTCGCGCGCCCAGGCCCGGCCTGAAGACGACACCCGCATCCGCATCTTCCTGGTCATGGGCTTCTTCAGCCTGTGCTTCGTCGGCGTGGCCTTGGGCGCAGGCTGGGCGGCGCTGTTCTCGAACGCCGGCAAGGGCAATGGCTACGCCCAAGGCGCGGAAGGCGCGCGCGGCGACGTGGTCGATCGCAACGGCAAGCTGCTGGCCGTCGACCTGGCCCACTACGCGCTCTATGTCGATCCGCGCGAGGTCTGGGACGCCAAGGAAGTGCGCCGGGCGCTGGGCAAGGCCCTGCCGCAAGTGCCGGCCAAGCGCCTGGACAAGGCCGTGTTCGGCGATCACCGCGCCTTCGTCCTGGGCGGCCTGACGCCCGACGAGAAGGACGCCATCTTCAATCTGGGCCTGCCCGGCATCTCGTTCGAGGAGCAGGAGCGGCGGATGTACCCGCTGGGGCCGACTGCCGCGCACCTGATCGGCTTCGTCGACAGCGGCGGCAAGGGCCTGGCCGGCGCCGAGCGCGCCCTGGACGATCCGATCCGCAAGGCGGCGGGCGGCGAAGGCGGCCCGACCCAATTGTCGATCGACGTGCGCGTGCAGGCGGCCCTGGAGGACGAACTGCGCAAGGGCGCCGCCGAGTTCACCCCGAAGGGCGCCGTGGGCGTGGTCACCAATGTCCACACGGGCGAAATCCTGGGCCTGGCCAGCTATCCCGACTACGACGCCAACAAGGCCGGCGAGGCCACCGACGAGCAGCGCCTGAACCGCGCCGCCGCCTCGGTCTATGAGATGGGCTCGACCTTCAAGGCGTTCACCGTCGCGATCGGCCTGGACACCGGCGTGGCCACGCCGTCCTCGACCTTCGATGCGCGCGAGCCGTTCAAGCTGGGCTACCGCACGATCCACGACTACCACGCCGCCAAGGCCATCCTGACCCTGGTCGAGGTGTTCAAGCACTCGTCGAACATCGGCACGGCCATGCTGGCCGAGCGGATCGGCGGCGAGCGGCTGTCCAAGTACTTCACGGCCCTGGGGCTGACCAAGCCGGCCAAGGTCGAGCTGATGGAGTCGGCGCGTCCGCTGACCCCGCGCAAGTGGGACATGGACGCTGTGGCCTCCACCTCGTTCGGCCACGGCATGAACGTCAGCCCGCTGGCTTTGGCCCAGGCGATGAACGCCCTGCTGAACGGCGGCCAGATGCGGCCGCTGACCATCCGCAAGCTGCCGGCGGGCGTGCGCCCCGAGGGCGTGCAGGTGATCAAGGAAAGCACCTCGGCCGAGATGCTGAAGATCATGCGCGCCAACGTCCTGCCGGGCGGCAGCGGCGGCAAGGCCGACGTGCCCGGCCTGTCGGTGGGCGGCAAGACCGGCACCGGCGAGAAGTACGACCCGTCGATCCGCGGCTACAACCACCAGCGCCAGGTCTCGTCGTTCGCGGCGGTGTTCCCGACCGACGGCCCGGTGGAGGCCGACCGCTACTTCGTGCTGATCCTGATGGACGAGCCGCACGGCACGGCCAAGTCGTTCGGCTTCTCGACGGGCGGCTGGGTCGGCGCGCCGCCGGCCGGCAAGGTCATCGAACGCATCGCGCCGTTCCTGGGCGTGCAACGCAAGACCGAGCTGGTGACCATCGCCGGCCCCAAGAACGCCACACCGGACGCAGGGCTATGACCAGACACCTGTCGCAACTGTTCAATCGTCCCTTCGAGACCGATCCGGTGATCGCCGGCGTCACCGCCGACAGCCGCAAGGTCACGGCCGGCTGGCTGTTCGCCGCCCTGCCGGGCACCAAGGTCGACGGCCGCGACTTCGCGCCGGGCGCGGTCTCCAAGGGCGCCGCCGCCATCCTGGCGCCCGAAGGCGGCCTGGAAGGCCTGGGCGTTCCGGTGGTCCGCTCGGAAGACGCCCGCCGGGCCTACGCCCTGGCCTCGGCCGCCTTCTGGGGCAAGCAGCCGGCCATGTGCGTGGCCGTCACCGGCACCAACGGCAAGACCTCGGTCGCCGGCTTCGCTCGCCAGATCTTCGCCGCGCTGGGCCACAAGGCCGCCAGCATGGGCACCCTGGGCGTCGTCGTCTCGGAAGCCGGCAAGCCCGATCAGCAGCTGACCCCGCCGGGCCTGACCACGCCCGACGCCGGCGACGTCGCCGAGATGGTCGCCCGCCTGGCCGAGATGGGGGTGACCCACTTGGCGCTGGAAGCGTCTTCGCATGGCGTCGACCAGCGCCGCGTCGATGGCGTCAAGCTGAAGGCCGCCGGCTTCACCAACTTCACCCAGGATCACCTCGACTATCACGGCTCGATGGAAGAGTACCGGGCCGCCAAGCTGCGCCTGTTCGACACCCTGACGCCGGGCGGCGCGACGGCGGTGCTGAACGCCGACAGCGACGCCTTCCCCAACTTCGCCGCCGCCGCCGTGACCTCGGGCCAGAGCGTCTATTCGGTGGGCGAGGACGGCCAGGGCCTGCGCCTGATCTCGCGCACCCCGACACCGGCCGGCCAGGATCTGGTCATCGAGGCCGACGACGTCGTCCATCACATCAAGCTGCCGCTGGCCGGCGCCTTCCAGGCTTCGAACGTGCTGGTCGCCGCCGGCCTGTGCGTCGCCGCCGGCGAGGACATCGGCAAGGTGCTGAAGGCTCTCGAGACCCTCGACGGCGCGGCCGGTCGTCTCCAGCGTGTCGGTCGCGGCCTGAAGGGCGGCGAGGCCTATGTCGACTACGCCCACACGCCGGACGGCCTGCAGACGGTGCTGGAAGCCTTGCGTCCGCACACGCGCGGCAAGCTGATCGCCGTGTTCGGGGCTGGCGGCGATCGCGATCGCGGCAAGCGCCCGCTGATGGGCGCGATCGGCGCCAAGCTGGCCGACATCGCCATCGTCACCGACGACAATCCGCGCTCGGAAGACCCCGCCTCGATCCGCGCCGCCATCCTGGAAGCCGCGCCGGGCGCCCGCGAGATCGGCGATCGCCGAGCCGCGATCCGCGCGGCCGTGGCGCTGATGGGCGAGGGCGACGTGCTGGTCATCGCAGGCAAGGGCCACGAGCAGGGCCAGATCGTCGCTGGCGTCGTCCACCCGTTCGACGACGTGGCTGAAACGCTCGAAGCCCTGGAGGGCGTCGATGCCTGAAGCCCTCTGGACGGCTGACGAGATCGCCAAGGCGGTCGGCGGCAAGGTCGCCGGCGACTTCGCTGTGACCGGGATCTCGATCGACACCCGAACCGTCGAGACGGGCGACCTGTTCGTGCCGCTGGTCGGCGTGCGCGACGGTCACGATTTCGTCCCGCAGGCCGTGGCCGCCGGCGCGACCGGCGTCCTGGCCGCCAAGGCGGTCGACGCCCCGGCCGTGATGGTCGAGGACACCTTCAAGGCCCTGGAACTGCTGGGCGTCGCCGCCCGCGAACGCGCGCCGCAATGCAAGCGCGGCGCGGTGACCGGCTCGGTCGGCAAGACCAGCGTCACCCGCGCCGTCGAGGCGGGCCTGCGCCTGGCGGGCAAGGCCCACGCCTCGGTGAAGAGCTACAACAACCACATCGGCGTGCCGCTGACCCTGGCCCGGATGCCGCGCGACACCGAGCGCGCCGTGTTCGAGATCGGCATGAACCACGCGGACGAGATCGTCCCGCTGTCGGGCTTCGTCCAGCCGCACGCGGTGGCGATCACCACGGTGGGCCCCGTCCACCTGGAGAACTTCGAGAACGAAGAGGGCGTGGCGCGCGCCAAGGCCGAGATCTTCGCCGGTCTGCAACCCGGCGGGATCGCCGTGCTCAACGCCGACAACCAGTGGTTCGACCTGCTGAAGGCCGAGGCCGAGAAGGCCGGCGCGACCGTCTGGAGCTTCGGCGAAGTCGAAGGCGCGACCGCGCGCCTGACCGGCTTCGCGGTCGATGGCGAGGGCGCGGTCGTCTCGCTCAACCTGCGCGGCGAACCCCTGAGCTTCCCGATCCGCCAGACCGGCGTCCACTGGGGCCCCAACAGCCTGTGCGTCCTGCTGATGCTGGAAGCCCTGGACGTCTCCCGCGAGACGGCCCTGGCGGCCCTGGCCGCCTTCGCCCCGATCGAGGGCCGCGGGGCCGAGAAGACGGTCCGTATCGACGGCGGGTCCTTCACCCTGGTCGACGAGAGCTACAACGCCAATCCGGTCTCGATGCAGGCCGCTCTGAAGACCCTGGGCGCGCGCAAGGTCGCCGGCCGCCGGGTCGTGGCGCTGACCGACATGCTCGAACTGGGCGAGGGCAGCGAGCGGTTTCACGCCGAGCTTGCAGGTCCGATCGACCATGCAAACGTTGACGTCGTTTTTGTCGCAGGCGTCCACATGAAATCGCTGTGGGAGGCGCTTCCGCCGACTCGGCGGGGCGGCTACGCGGAAGTTACTGAAAAGTTAACGGCGCAGCTGGCGGGGGCGATCCGTCCGGGTGACGTGGTGATGGTGAAGGGGTCGAACGGCTCCAAGGCAGGGGTTCTCGCCCGGGCCCTGGCGGCGCTCGACCTTGGAGAACGGGGCTGATGCTGTACTTCCTGTATGAATGGCTGGCGCGCTCGCAAGAGCATGTGCCGATGCTGAATCTGCTGAAGTACCTGACCTTCCGGTCGGGCATGGCGATGCTGACCGCCTATATCGTCGCCGTGGCCATGGGCTCGCGCTTCATCCGCTGGATGAAGGCCAAGCAGGGCAAGGGCCAGCCGATCCGCACCGACGGCATCGCCCGTCACGTCACCGAGAAGGCCGGCACGCCCACCATGGGCGGCTTCATGATCCTGGCCGGCCTGTTCGTCGGCGCCCTGCTGTGGTCGGACCTGCGCAACATCCACGTCTGGGTCGTGCTGCTGGTCACCGGCAGCTATGGCGTCCTGGGCTTCATGGACGACTACGCCAAGGTCACCAAGCAGACCACGGCGGGCCTCTCCAGCGGTCAGAAGCTGGTGGCGCAGTTCATCGTCGCCATCGCCGCCACCGTGATCCTGATCCTGTTCGCGCCCAAGTCGCCGATGACGCCTGGGATGGAGACCAGCGTGGTCTTCCCGATCTTCAAGGCGCTGGTGATCAATCTGGGCTGGTTCTACGTGGCCTTCGCGGCCGTGACGATCGCCGGCTTCTCGAACGCCGTGAACCTGACCGACGGCCTGGACGGCCTGGCCATCGTGCCGGTGATGTTCGCCGCCTCGACCTTCGGCCTGATCGCCTACCTCGTCGGCAACTACAAGTTCGCGGACTATCTGAACCTGCACTTCGCGCCGGGTGTCGGCGAGCTGGCGGTGCTGTGCGGCGCCATCATCGGCGGGGGCATGGGTTTCCTCTGGTATAACGCGCCCCCCGCCAAGATCTTCATGGGCGACACCGGCTCGCTGGCCCTGGGCGGCGCGCTGGGCGCGATCGCCGTCTGCGCCAAGCATGAGCTGGTCCTGGGCATCGTCGGCGGCCTGTTCGTCGCCGAGGCGCTCAGCGTCATGATCCAGGTCGCCTACTTCAAGAAGACCGGCAAGCGCGTCTTCCTGATGGCCCCGATCCACCACCATTTCGAGAAGCTGGGCTGGGCCGAGTCCACCGTCGTGGTCCGCTTCTGGATCGTGTCGATGATCCTGGCCTTCGTCGGCCTCGCCACCCTCAAGCTGCGCTAGGAGCCCTGAGAACATGATCCCCGTCCGCGGATTCGAGGACAAGACCGTCGCGGTGTTCGGCCTGGGCCGGACCGGACTGACGGCCGCGCGCGCCTTGATCGCGGGTGGGGCGAAGGTCGCCCTGTGGGACGAGAAACCGGAGAGCCGCGAAGCCGCGGCCGCCGAGGGTTTCCCCGTCGTCGACCTGCAAGCCGCCGACTGGAGCCAGTTCGCCGCCCTGATGCTGTCGCCGGGCGTGCCGCTGACCCATCCCAAGCCCCACTGGACCGTCGAGAAGGCCAAGGCCGCCGGCGTAGAGGTGCTGGGCGACGTCGAGCTCTTCGCCCGCACGGTCAACGCCGCTCCCGCGCACAAGCGCCCGAAGATCATCGCCATCACCGGCACCAACGGCAAGTCGACCACGACCGCCCTGGTCGGCCACCTCTGCGCCTCGGCCGGCCGCGACACCCGCGTCGGCGGCAATATCGGCCTGGGCGTCCTGGGCCTGGAAGACATGCACGGCGGCGCGGTCTACGTGCTGGAGCTGTCGTCCTACCAGCTGGACCTGACGTCCAGCCTGAAGCCTGACGCGGTCGTGCTGCTGAACATCTCGCCCGACCACCTGGACCGTCACGGCGGCATGGACGGCTACATCGCCGCCAAGCGTCGGATCTTCCTGAACCAGGGCAAGGGCGACACCGCCATCATCGGCGTCGACGATCCGTGGTGCCAGCAGATCTGCACCGAGATCACCGCCGCCAACCGCCGCACCATCTGGCCGATCAGCTCGGGCAAGGCCATGGGCCGGGGCGTCTACGCCCTGCAAGGCGTGCTCTACGACGCCACCGGTGAACGCGTGGTCGAGATGGCCGACCTGCTGCGCGCCCGCAGCCTGCCGGGCCGCCACAACTGGCAGAACGCCGCGGCCGCCTATGCCGCCGCCCGCGCCATCGGCATCTCCACCCACGACGCGGTCGAAGGCTTGATGACCTTCCCGGGCCTGGCGCACCGGATGGAGACGGTCGGCAAGATCGGAAAGGTCCGCTTCGTCAATGACAGCAAGGCCACCAACGCCGACGCCGCCCGCCAGGCGATGTCCAGCTATCCGAAGTTCTACTGGATCGCCGGCGGCGTGGCCAAGGCCGGCGGCATCGACGACCTGAAGGACCTCTTTCCGCGCATCGCCACCGCCTACCTGATCGGCGAGGCGGCCAAGCCCTTCGCCACGACCCTGGCCGGCAAGGCCGAGGTCAAGATGAGCGGCACTCTGGAGAAGGCCGTGAGTCAAGCCTATGCCGACGCGGCCGCCAGCGGCGAGGACGCCGTGGTGCTGCTGTCGCCGGCGTGCGCGTCGTTCGATCAGTTCTCGGATTTCGAGGCGCGGGGCGAAGCGTTCCGCGCCGCCGTCAACGGGCTGACGGCCAGTGGAAGCAAGTCGGCCGTCGCCTAGGGGCCGGCTAGCTTCACCGTATCCACATATCGGGCACGCCCGCACTGAACTTAGCCTTTGTTTCGGCGTTGAACCGCTGTGCGCCGCCTAGGGGGCCGGCGCGTCGTTTGCGGAGCGAGCATGTCTGAGGTCAAGGTCGAGAGCCGTGTCAGCACCGGAGTGCCCGGACTCGACGACATCCTGGGCGGCGGTCTGACGCGTGATCGCATCTATCTGGTCGAGGGCACGCCCGGCTCGGGCAAGACCACCCTGGCGCTGCAATTCCTGCTCAAGGGGCGGGAACTGGGCGAGAGCGGGCTCTACATCACCTTGTCGGAGACCGAACCCGAGCTGAAGGCCGCGGCCGCCAGCCACGGCTGGTCGCTGGACGGCATCGACCTGTTCGAACTGGTCAGCGAAGAGGGCCTGGACCCCGACAGCGAGCAGTCGGTGTTGCACCCGTCCGACGTCGAACTGGGCGAAACCACGCGCGGGGTGATGAAGCAGGTCGAGGAGACCAAGCCGCTCCGCGTGGTGTTCGACAGCTTGTCGGAGATGCGGCTGCTGGCCCAGAACCCGCTGCGCCACCGTCGCCAGATCCTGGCGCTGAAGCACTTCTTCGCCACGCGCCGGTGCACGGTGCTGCTGCTCGACGACCAGACCGCCGAGGACGGCGACCTGCAACTGCACAGCATCGCCCACGGGGTGATCAGCCTGCGCCGCATGACCCAGGAGTATGGCGCCCAGCGGCGCCAGCTGGAGGTCGTGAAGATGCGGGGCATCAAGTTCCGCGGCGGCTTCCACGACTTCTCGCTCGACACCGGCGGTATCCGGGTCTTCGAGCGCCTGGTGGCGGCCCATCACCCGGCGACCTTCGCCCAGGAGATGGTGTCCACGGGTTCGCCGGGCATCGACGCGCTGATGGGCGGCGGGCTGACGCGCGGCACCAACACCCTGATCAGCGGCCCCTCGGGCGTGGGCAAGACCACCACCTCGGTGCGCTGCGCCCTGACCGCGCTCGAGCGCGGCGAGACGGTCGCCTACTATCTGTTCGACTAAGGCCTGACGACCTTGCTGACGCGCTCGAAGGCGCTGGGCATGGACCTGCAGCCTCACATCGACAGCGGCCGACTGTTCGTGCGCGCTATCGACCCGGCCGAACTGTCGCCTGGCGAGTTCGCCTTCCACGTCCGCGACGCGGTGGAGCGCCTGGGCGCACGGACCATCGTCATCGACAGCCTCAACGCCTACCTGCAGGCCATGCCGGGACAGAAGTTCCTGCTGCTGCAGATGCACGAGCTGCTGACCTATCTCAACCAGCAGGGCGTCGTGACCTTGCTGATCCTGGGCCAGCACGGCTTCATCGGCGAGGTCCGCAGCGACATCGACCTCAGCTATCTCAGCGACGGCATCCTGCTGTTCCGCTTCTTCGAGGCCGCCGGTTCGGTGCTGACGGCGATCTCGGCGGTCAAGAGCCGCACGGCCGCGCACGAGAAGACCATCCGCGAAATCCGTCTGACCGACCGAGGCATCGAGGTCGGCCAGGCGCTGACCGACTTCCAGGGCGTGATGTCCGGCTTGCCGTCCTACCAGGGCAAGATCGACATGCTGGGCGAGGAGAACAATCGGCCGACGGATGCCTAAGCCGATCCTCATCCTGGCGCCGCGAGGGCGCGACGCGGCGGTCATCGCCGAAACCCTGGGCCATGTCGGCCACGCCTCGCAGATCTGCGGCGACCTCGGCGCTCTGACCCAGGCGCTGGGCGACGAGGCCGGCGCGGCGGTCCTGACGGAAGAGGCGCTGGCTCAAGGCGCCACCGACGCCCTGACCGACTGGCTGGCCCATCAGCCGACCTGGTCGGACTTCCCGTTCATCGTGCTGGTCACCAAGCAGCCCGGCAAGCGGGCCCAGGCCGACGCCGAACGCCTGCGGGCGATCGGCAACATCGTGCTGCTGGAGCGGCCGATCAACGCCGAGACGCTGGTCAGCGCGGCGCACTCGGCGATCCGCGCCCGTCATCGCCAGTACGTCGCCCGCGATCACCTGCTGGCCCAGACCAAGGCCGAGGAGCAGCTACGCTTCGCCCTGGAGGCCGGCAAGCTGGGCGCCTGGGACCTGGACCTCGACAGCGGAGCCCTGACCACCTCGACGGCGACCCGCGCCCATTTCGGCCACGCGCCCGACCAGCCCATGACGCTGGCCAGCATCGAGGCGGCGGTCCATCCCGAGGACGTGGCCCTGCGCGCCGGCGCGCTGGAGGCCTCGGTCGCTCGCGCCGAGGACTATGACGTCGAGTACCGGATCTTCTGGCCGGACGGCTCGCTGCACTGGGTGCAGGTGCGGGGACGGCTCAACCGGATCCAACCCGGCGAGCCGCGACGGATGTCGGGGATCAGCCTCGACATCACCGCCCGCAAGACCGCTGAGTCCGAGCTGCGGCTGCTCAACGAGACGCTGGAGCAGCGCATCGCCGACAGCGTCCGCGAGCTGCAGCGCGCCAACGAGCGTCTGCTGGCCGAGATCAGCGAGCGCGAGCAGGCCCAGGCCGCCCTGGTCCAGGCCCAGAAGATGGACGCGATCGGCCAGCTGACCGGCGGCATCGCCCACGACTTCAACAACCTGCTGACCGCCATCGTCGGCAATATCGACATGATCGAGCGGCGCAGCGACGACGAGCGGGTCAAGCGCATGGCCGCCAACGCCCGCGAAGGCGTCGAACGCGCCACCAAGTTGACCGCGCAACTCCTGGCCTTCTCGCGCAGCCAGCAGCTGGACCTGCAACCGGTCGAGGTCGACGTGCTGATCGCTGGCATGGACGATCTGCTGACTCGCACTCTGGGCCACACCGTCGAGGTCCGCACGGCGCTGGCCGCCGGCGCGGCGCGGGCCAAGGCCGACGCCAACCAGCTGGAGCTGGCGGTGCTGAACCTGGCCATCAACGCCCGCGACGCCATGGGCGACGGCGGCACGGTGACCATCTCCAGCCGGATCTCCGACGAGTGGCACGAGGGTCTGCAGCCCGGCGACCACGTCGTCATCGCCGTCAGCGACACCGGTCATGGCATTCCCAAGGAGCTGCTGCAGAAGGTGTTCGATCCCTTCTTCACGACCAAGAGCGTGGGCAAGGGGACGGGGCTGGGCCTCAGCCAGGTCTATGGCATCGCCACCCAGTCGGGCGGCACGGTGCGGATCGACAGCACGGTCGGCGTCGGCACGACGATCGAGATCTGGCTGCCGATCACCGAGGCCGGCGATCGCATCCGGCCCAGCGACATCCCGCCGAACGAAACGCCGCTCAGTGAGGGCGAGCGTGTCCTGGTGATCGACGACGATCCCAGTGTCCGCCGGTTCCTGGTCCAGTGTTTGCGCTCGCTGGGCTACCGCGTCACCGAGGCGTCGGGCGGGCAGGAAGGGCTGGCGCGTCTGGTCGAGGATCGGCCCGACCTGATGGTCGTCGACTTCGCCATGCCGGGCATGGACGGCGCCCAGGTCGCCAAGCGGGCGCGGCAGGTCATTCCCGACCTCGGCATGCTGCTGATCACCGGCTATGCCGACGCGGGCGCCATCCGCGAGCTGGTCAATTCCGAGGCCGTGCTCCGCAAGCCCTTCAAGGTCAGCGATCTGGCCGTGGCCGTCCGCAAGGCGCTGGGCGAGCGCGCCGCCGTCGTCGTCGGGTAGGGCTCAGCCCAGCGGCATGAACGCGTCGACCTTGTCCAGCGCGGTCAGCGGCGAGCGGATCGAGCACCTCAGGCCGTCCGCGCGGTAGTCCACCGCGACCTTGCCGCCGAGCTCGTTCGGCAGCGCCGTCTCGACGATCCGCGACCCGAACCCCCGCCGCTCCGGCGGACGCACCGTCGGCCCGCCGCGCTCCGCCCATTCGATGAGCAGTTGGTCGTCCGGGTCGATCGACCAGCGGATGTCGACATGGCCGTCGGGGGCGGAGAGGGCGCCGTGCTTCAGGGCGTTGATGGCCAGTTCGTGGAAGGCCAGCGCCATGACCACGGCGGGCTTGGGCGAGACCTGGAGGTCCTGGCCGGTGATGGTCAGCTGGCTGGGGCTGGCGCTGTAGGGCGCCACCGAGCCGTCGACGATCTGGCGAAGGCTGGCGGCGGACCAGTTCTGGTCGGTCAGCACGTTGTGGGTGGCGGCGATGGCCATCAGCCGGCCTTCCAGGGCGTCGCGGACGTCGGGGCCGACGCCGGCGTTGCGCAGCGACTGGTTGGCGATCGACTGGATGGTGGCCAGGGTGTTCTTCACCCGGTGGTTCAGCTCGTTGACCAGCAGCTGGCGGTGGGTTTCGGCCGTGCGCTCGCCGGTCACGTCGCGCGAGGTGGCCAGGACCCGGATCACCCGGTCGCCTTCCAGGATCGGCGAGACGGTGGTGTCCCACCAGCGCGGCGCGCCCAGGGCCGTCGGGCAGAAGGCGCGGAAGGCCACGGCATTGCCTTCGAGCGCGGCGCGCAGGGCCTGTTCGACCGTGTCGCGGCTCTCGGACGGCCACATGTCGGGCCAGTAGCGCTGGCGGTTGCGGCCGTCGAAGTCGACGATTTCGAACAGCGCCTGGCCCTGGGCGTTCATGTACTCGACATGGCCGTCGGCGCTGATCACGCGGATACAGTCCTGGCTGGCCTCGACCACGCTGAGGAAATAGGCGCCAACCCCTTCCAGAACAGCCTTGTCGGATCCTTCGTCAGCCACTCTGCGCCCCTGTTGTCGACCCCCATGATCACTGGCTGGCGGCCGAATTCAAGCGAAGCCTGCACGACAATGGGAAACCGAGGCCGCCTTGCGTTCGTTGGCGCATCCGACCATCTGATCGCGGTCGTTGAAGTTTCAGGAGCAGCGATGTCCCAGGTTGTCTGCGTCGCCTGCGGGGCCGGCAATCGCCTGCCGCAGGAGCGCGATCCGCTGTCGGCCAAGTGCGGCCAGTGCAAGTCGCCGCTGTTCACCGGCGGGCCGACAGCCGTGACCGGCGCCGCGCTGGATCGCCATCGCCGGATGACCAAGGGCGTGGCGCTGCTGCTGGACGTCTGGGCGCCATGGTGCGGACCTTGCCGGAGCATGGCCCCCGCCTTCGAGGCCGCCGCGCGCCAGCTGGAGCCGGCGGTGCGTCTGCTGAAGCTTGATTCCGACGCCGAGCCGGCCGCGGCCGGGGCGCTGAATGTCAGCAGCATCCCGACGCTGGTGCTCTATCGCGACGGTCAGGTGATCGCGCGGCAGGCCGGGGCCATGACCGCGCCGCAGATCATCGACTGGACGCGGCGGGCGCTGGCCTAGTTCCGGGCCTTGCGGGCGGCGTAGCGCGCGTCGCGCTTTTCCTTGGCGTCGGCGGCCGACAGCGCCTTGCGTTCCTTGCGCTCGCCGCGCTTGGCGGTGAGGGCTTCGGCTTTGAGCGCGGCCTGCGCCTCGACCCGAGCGGCTTCGGCGTCGGCGGCGGCTTGCTTGACAGCGGTCTTGGCGTCGGCGCGGGCCTTGCGGACCTGGGCCAGCTCCTCGGCGCGCAGCGTCGCGCGCTCGGCGAACAGCGGGTCGGTGCTGGCGGCGCGGGGCTTGAACTTGGCCAGCAGGGCGGCCTTGGCGTCAGCGGCCGTCTTCAGGCGGTCCGAATGGCGGATGTCTAATGGGTTCATGGTCGCTTTCGCAGGAGGAGCGGGGGCCCAGTCCGGATGATCCATCCAGGCTGGGCTCAGGCCTTAGGCGGCTTGCAGCTGGCCGGCGGACATCTTGCCGCTCTTCTGGTCGCGTTCGAGTTCGAACGACACCTTCTGGCCTTCGTCGAGCGAGCCCAGGCCCGAGCGTTCGACGGCCGTGATGTGCACGAACACGTCGGCGCCGCCGTCGTTGGGTTGGATGAAGCCAAAGCCCTTGGTGGAGTTGAACCACTTCACGGTGCCGGTAGCCATGGATGTATTCCTTGCATGTCAGGGGGCGCGCGACCCGAGACGAGCCACGTGATCAAATTTTCGGAGAGGATTTGGAGGGGCTCGGGAGCTCGATCCTAAGAGAAAGCGTGGAGAGCGGCCGAACCGGTTCAATATTCGATAAAATATACCCTGCGCTTCGGGTTGGAAATGCGCAAGCAATTTCTGAATATTATTATACGCACGACAGATTTCGTTCTGTAATAACGAAGCGTGATTTTCAACTTCATGCGTTGTGTTCGATGCCTGTAGCCAAGCTTCAGAAGCTCCCCCGCACCGGTGACGGCGCGTTGACCGTCGCCCGCCAGGACAGCGCCGTGGCCTTCTCCCTGCTGCTCGTCAGCGGTCCGGCCGGGCGCAAGACCGGCAAGGGCAGCGTCACGGGTGATCCGGACGTTCTTCGGCAGGCGTTCCGGGCCGGCGAGTGCCGCCTGACGCTGGATGACGGCGAGGTTCTGAACATCGCGGTGGTCGCCCATACCGAGGGCGGCGAGACGGCCTATTTCGAACTGCGCTGATCGAGCGCGCTTGCGCGCGCTTTTCGACGCATGTCCACCGGCGTAGAACGGCGCAGCAAGATTTGATTAACCCTGCGGTCCGACTCTCCGGCCATGGCCTCCAACGCGACACACGCTTTCGCCCGCACCGACCGCACAGCGCTCGGCATCTGGTGGTGGACCACCGACCGCTGGCTGCTGGGCGCGACGGCCCTGCTGGCCACGCTGGGCATGCTGCTGTCGTTCGCCTCGAGCCCGGCCGCGGCCCAGCGGATCGGCATCGACGACCAGTTCCACTTCGCGATCCGCATGTGCTTCTTCGCCACCGCCTCGTCGGTGGTGATGCTGACGGTGTCGATGCTGTCGCCCAAGGGCATCCGGCGCACCGCCTTCTTCATCTACATCGTGGCGATCGCGATCATGATCGCCCTGCCGTTCATCGGCCACAACGCCAAGGGCGCCACGCGCTGGCTGCAGTTCGGCGGCTTCACCCTGCAGCCGTCCGAGTTCATGAAGCCGGCCCTGATCGTGCTGGTCTCGTGGATGTTCGCCGAGGGCCAGAAGGGCGAGGGCGTGCCGGGCGTGTCGATCGCCTTCCTGCTCTATTTCATCGCCGTGGGCCTGCTTTTGGTGCAGCCCGACGTCGGCCAGACGGTGCTGATCACCATCGCTTTCGGGGCGGCGTTCTGGATGGCCGGGGTGCCGATCTCGTGGATCATGGGTCTGGGCGCGGTGGCGCTGGCGGGCCTGGGCTCGACCTATTTCCTGTTCGACCACGTGCACGCCCGCGTGCAGAAGTTCCTCAGCCCCGACCAGGCCGACACCCACCAGATCACCCGCGCCGCCGAGGCCATCCGCGCCGGCGGCTTCTTCGGACGCGGCCCGGGCGAGGGCGTCATGAAGCGCCACGTGCCCGACCTGCACACCGACTTCATCTATTCGGTGGCGGCCGAGGAATACGGCCTGATCTTCTCGTGGGCCCTGATCGCCATCTTCGCCTTCCTGGTGGTGCGCGGACTGTACAAGGCCATGAAGCTGAACGACCCGTTCGAGCAGGTCGCGGCCGCCGGATTGTTCGTGCTGGTGGGGCAACAGGCCATCATCAATATCGCCGTGAACTTGAACATGATCCCGACCAAGGGCATGACGCTTCCGTTCATCAGTTACGGGGGCTCTTCCATGCTCGCGATGGGTTTGACGCTGGGCATGGCCCTGGCATTGGTTCGCAAGCGCCCCGGCGCCTATGGGGCGAGCGGCGAGTTCAGCCTCGGCGGCGCTTTCGCCTGAGATGAGCAAGCTGGCTGTCGTCGCCGCCGGGGGAACCGGCGGCCATATGTTCCCCGCCCAGGCGCTGGCTGAGGCCCTGTCCGCGCGCGGCTGGCGCGTCGTGCTGGCCACGGACGATCGCGGCGCGATGTACGCCGACAAGTTCCCGGCCGAGGAGCGTCTCGCCCTTTCCGCCGCCACGGCCAAGTCCAACGACCCGCTGGGCATGATCAAGGCCGGCTTCACGGTCATGCAGGGCGTGATGGAGGCCCGTACGGCCTTCAAGCGCCTGGACCCGGCCGTCGTCGTCGGCTTCGGCGGCTATCCCGCCTTACCGGCCTTGCTGGGCGCGCTGAGCCAGAAGCGCCCGACGGTGATCCACGAGCAGAACGCGGTCCTGGGCCGCGTGAACCGCTTCCTGGCCCCGCGCGTCAACGAGGTGGCCTGCGCCTTCCCGACGCTGCAGATGGCCACGCCGGCCGTGAAGGCCCGCGCCCACGTGGTCGGCAATCCCGTGCGTCCGCCGGTGCGCGAGCTCTACGACGTGCCGTACATCGCGCCGGAAGTGCAGCTGCGCATTCTCGTCACCGGCGGCAGCCAGGGCGCGCGCTTGCTGTCGGAGCTGATCCCCGAGGCCGTCGCCAAGCTGCCCGAGGACGTCCGCGGCCGTCTGAAGGTCTTCCAGCAGGCCCGCGCCGAGAGCATGGAAGGCGCCCGCAAGATCTATCGCAACGCCATGGTCGACTGCGAGGTCGCGCCGTTCTTCCGCGACATGGCCGGCTATCTGCGTCAGGCTCACTTGGTCGTCGGCCGTTCGGGCGCCTCGACCTGCACCGAGCTGGCCGTCGCCGGCCGGCCCTCGATCCTGGTGCCGCTCAAGATCGCCGCCGACGACCACCAGCGCTTCAACGCCAAGCTCCTGGAAGAGGCGGGCGGCGCGGCCGTGTGCCTGGAAGACGAGCTGACGGTGGACGCCATGGCCGGCGCTCTGAACGCCCTGCTCAAGAACCCCGAACGCCTGGCCAAGATGGCGGCCGGCGCACGGTCGGTGGCCAAGCCGAACGCGGCCGAGGAACTGGCGGATCTGGTGGAGCGCACGGCGCGCTAAGCGCGGGCGCTGCAAGGACGCCCGCGCCGCGCTGGAGCGCTACTGGCGCGAGAAGGCCAGCATGTCTTCCGGCTTGACGGCCGTGGGGGCCTTCTTGCCGCTCAGGCCTTCCCACCAGGGGCAGCCGAGAGTCGAGTAGTAGTCGAAGCACTCGCCCCATTCGGGCGTGTTGCGCGGGAAGTCCGGGTCGCAGTTGTGCCAGGCCCATTCCACGCAGATCGGCGGACGGGCGGCGGCCGGCGTGACCAGGACCACGCCATTGGCCAGGGCGGCCGAGGCGATGGCGGCGCAGATCGATTTCCAACGAAGGCTAGACTTCATCTGATGTCCTCCCTCCTCACCATGAGGATGGCCGGAGCATCCGCCCGCGACGCGCGGCGAGTCAATCTTAAGATGTGAAATGGACATTTCTATCCAAGGTTAAGCTTAGCGCGAGGTTGCGCATCGTGTTTAATCCTAAAATTGCAATTTCTATAATGCAGGCAAAGATTGATTGTCGCCACGATCTGATGAACCGTCTGGCCGCGCGTCCGTCGCGCATTCCAGATGGGAGAGTTCCGATGACCATCCGCATGAAAGCCTTCCTGGTCGGCGCCGTGGCCGCCTTCGCCGCCCTGGGCGCGCCGGCCGCCATGGCCGAGGACCCGCTGACCGCCTACACCTATTTCTACTATGCCGACGCGGCGAAGACGCAGTTCCTGGGCACGGTCTCCGACCAGGGTTGCAGCCAGTCGGGCGACGTCGTCACCGTCAATCGCGTCCAGGTCCCGACGCCGTATTACGACCTCCAGCCGATGTACATCTGCACGGCCGGCGGGCCGTACATGCCGCCGGAGTGGTGAGGGCGATAGCTTCACTGAATTCCCATCAAACTAATCTAGTTTGATGCGGCGCCCTGGGGCGGCGGATGAATGGTTCGACCTTTCCACCGCCTCAGGGGGCTTTCCATGCGCAAATCCACGAAGGCGATCGCCGCCGAGCAGCCGGGTGTCGAGCGGCGCGGCCTGCTGCTGGCGAGCGGCCTGGCCGCCGCGGCGGGACTGGCGTCCAAGCCGGCCAGCGCCGCCGAGACCGAGTCTAGGATACCGCCGCCGGCCAAGCAGCCGCGCGCGCCGGTCGGCGGCAAGAGTCCCTGGGGATACGAGACCTCCAGCCAGCCCACGCCGCATCCGGTGTCGGTGCGCCCCGGCGAGACGCCGACGCCGCTGAAGCCTCGGGCCTATACGGATATCCGCAGCTATCACGCCCACATCTATTTCGACGAGGACACCTCGGAGAAGGCGGCGCTGCTGCGCCGCTGGGTGGCCGAACGGTTCGAGGTCGAGCTGGGCGACTGGAACCTGACGCCGCGCGGCCCGCACGTGACGCCGTCGTTCTATTTCGGCTTCACCAACGACCTGCTGCACGTGATCCTGCCGTGGCTGCAGCTGAACAGCCTGGGCCTGACGATCCTGCTGCACCCGAACACCGACGATCCGCGCGCCGACCACCTGTACTACACGGCCTGGATCAACCGCTCGCAGCCGGTCAACGCCTACGGCATGAAGAAGCCCGCCGCCGACGAGCCGCCGGTCGAGCTGATCTATCCGAACACCAAGCCGCACATCCCGATCGAGACGGCCTAGGGCTTGGGCGGGACCTTCTTCGACTTGTCCAGCCACCAGCGGCCCAGTTGCCAGTGCAGCAGATTGCCGAGCGTGAACCACAGCACGAAGAAGACGACGACCGAGGTCCACACCGCCCATTCCGGCGGGCCCTTCGGATACAGCGCGTCGAGGACGGCGTAGCGGCCGATCTGGAGGGCAAGGCCGAACGCCAGCACGATCACGGTCCGCAGCGCCCTCATGGCTCCGCACCCGTCTCGATCAGCGGGCGGGCGAGCTTCACCGCCTGTTCGACGCTGGTCGCGACGGGGATCGGCTTGAACGGTTTCCAGCCATCGCAGACGACCTTGAGCACCGCCTCGTCCGTCCCGCCGGGGGCGGGGCCCACGGCAGGGCGAAGGTCGCCCATGACTGGGCCTTCGCGGCCGGTGGCGCGCAGGCTGGAGAAGCCGGCGTGGGCTAGGGTGCGGGCCGGGCAGTCGATCACCTCATGCCGCCAGCCGCCCCAATAGGCTTCGCCGGCCACTTCGAAGTCGGCCTCGGCCACCTGCAGGACGCGGACCTGCACCGTGGAGCCCTCGGCCTGGCGGCTGGTCATGTCCACGAAGCTGGCGAACCGGCCGACATCGGCCAGGCGCAGTTCAAGCGGGGCAGGCGAGGGCGCCTGGGCGTGAGCGGAGGCTGTCCACACACAGAGGATCAGGAGGGCGTTTCGCGGCGCGCGGAATTGGTCTAATCGGCTTTTCATGATCCAGCGTCGACGCCCCGTCCCCTTCGAACTCGGCCCCGTGCACTTCATCGGCATCGGCGGCATTGGCATGTCCGGCATCGCCGAGATCATGCTGCGTATCGGCTACACCGTCCAAGGCAGCGACGCCAAGGCCAGCGCCAACACCGAGCGCCTGGAGAAGCTGGGCGCGCGCATCTTCATCGGCCATGACGCCGGCCACGTCGAGGGCGCGTCGGCCATCGTCTATTCCACGGCCGTGAAGGCCGATAACCCGGAAATGGTCGCCGGCCGCGACAAGCGCCTGCCGCTGGTGCGCCGCGCCGAGATGCTGGCCGAACTGATGCGCCTGCAGTTCTCGATCGCCGTCGGCGGCACCCACGGCAAGACCACCACGACCTCGATGGTCGCGGCCCTGCTGGACGCCGGCGACCTGGACCCGACCGTGGTCAACGGCGGCATCATCAACGCCTACGGCACCAACGCCAAGGTCGGCGAGGGCGACTGGATCGTCGTCGAGGCCGACGAAAGCGACGGCTCGTTCCTGAAGCTGAAGTCCACGGTGGCCATCGTCACCAATATCGACGCCGAGCACCTGGACCACTGGGGCGACTTCGACGCGGTGAAGAAGGGCTTCCAGGACTTCATCGAGAACATCCCGTTCTACGGCTTCGCGGCGGTCTGCACCGACCACCCGGAAGTCCAGGCCCTGACCTCGCGCATCGAGAACCGCCGCCTGGTCACCTATGGCACCAACCCGCAGGCCGAGGTCCGGGTCTCCAACATCGAGATGGGCCCGGAAGGCGCGACCTTCGACATCATCGTCTCGCCGCTGAACGGCGAGGTCGTGCGCTATGACGACCTGAAGATGCCGATGGCCGGCCACCACAACGTGCTGAACGCCACCGCCGCCGTGGCCGTGGCCCGCGAGCTCAGCGTCGATGCCGAGTCCATCCGCAAGGGCCTGGCCAGCTTCGGCGGGGTCAAGCGCCGCTTCACCACCACCGGCGTGGCCAACGGCATCCGCGTGGTCGACGACTACG
Source organism: Caulobacter sp. GW456-12-1-14-TSB4 (assembly GCF_059424195.1). NCBI lineage: Bacteria > Pseudomonadati > Pseudomonadota > Alphaproteobacteria > Caulobacterales > Caulobacteraceae > Caulobacter > Caulobacter sp. GW456-12-1-14-TSB4. Next base: position 3,223 of record NZ_JBWKZF010000022.1, on the reverse strand, counting down.
GCCACCACCCGGTCGAGATCGCCGCCGTGCTAAAGGCCGCCCGCGCGGTCTCGACGGGCAAGGTGATCGCCGTGGTCCAGCCGCACCGCTACACGCGCCTGCGCGACCTGATGACCGAGTTCAGCAGCTGCTTCAACGACGCCGACACCGTGATCGTCGCCGACGTCTACACGGCCGGCGAGCAGCCGATCGAGGGCGTCGATCGCGACCACCTGGTCGAGGGCCTCAAGAAGTTCGGCCACCGCCGCGCCCTGCCGCTGGAGAGCCCCGCGGCCCTGCCGGCCCTGATCGCGGCCGAGGCGACCAGCGGCGACCTCGTCGTGCTGCTGGGCGCGGGCGACATCACCAGCTGGTCCTACGCTCTGCCGGGGCAGCTTGAAGCGCTAAGCAAGTGAACCGCTGGCTCGCGACCAAGGCCGCGATCGTCGTGGCGGTGATCGCGTACCTGTTCGGCAGCTGGTGGTTCACCAAGCTCCTGACCACCCAGCGGCCCAAGGCGCCCGAGGGCGCCTTCGTCGTGGCGCTGAAGCAGCCCGGCGGCGTCACCTATGTCACGCCCGCCGAGCACTGGGCGCATATCGCCTTGATCGTCGCCGGCATCCTGCTTGTGCTGTCCTGGTGGGCGGTCGAGCACTTTGAGAAACGGTACAGGACGCGCTAGAGCCCCCGTATGAGCTGGAAAACCAATCTCCCGACCGTTCGTGGCAAGCTGCTGATCGACGAGGCCCTGGCGCCGTTCACCTGGTTCCGGGTCGGCGGTCCGGCCGACGTGGTGTTCCTGCCGGCCGACGAGCAGGACCTGTCGGACTTCCTGAAGGCCCTGGACCCGGCGGTTCCGGTGCTGGCCATCGGCGTGGGCTCCAACCTGTTGGTCCGCGACGGCGGCGTCGAGGGCGTGATCATCCGGCTGGGCAAGGGCTTCAACGGCGTCGAGCCGCTGGGCGACAATCGCATCAAGTCCGGCTCGGCCGTGCCCGACGCCATCCTGGCCCGCAAGGCGGCTGAGGCTGGGATCGCCGGGCTGGAGTTTTATGCCGGCATCCCCGGCACGATCGGCGGCGCGGTGATCATGAACGCCGGCTGCTACGGCTCCGAAACCGTCAATGTCGTGAAGTCCGTCCGGGTGATGGACCGCGCCGGCCAGGTGCGCGAGCTGTCCGTCGAGGACCTGCACTACACCTATCGCCACAGCGCCCTGCAGGACGGCGACACCGTGTTCGTGCTCGACGCCGTGTTCGAAGGGACCGCCGACGAACCCGAGGCGATCAAGGCCCGCATGGCCGAGATCACCAGCCGTCGCGAAACCACCCAGCCGATCCGCGAGAAGACCGGCGGCTCGACCTTCAAGAACCCGCCGGGCCACTCGTCGTGGAAGCTGGTCGATGAGGCCGGCTGGCGCGGCAAGCCGTATGGCGGCGCGATGTTCAGCCCGCTGCACAGCAACTTCCTGATCAACACGGGCGAGGCGACCGCCGCCGACCTGGAAGGCCTGGGCGAAGCCGTCCGCGCTGATGTGAAGGAAAAGACCGGCGTGCAGCTGGACTGGGAGATCAAGCGGATCGGGCGCCCGGCCTGAGGGCACTGTGACAGTTCAGCGTTATGCTGACTCCCCCTGACGTGGAGCGGTGCTATGACTCCCGCGCCATTGGGGAGAATCCTTGCTCATGTATCGTCGCTTACTGGCCGCCACCGCCACGCTCGCCCTGCTTTCGGGCGCCGCCCATGCCGAGACCAAGCCCGCGAAGGGCGTCAAGGCCGCTGCGCCGGCCGCCGCGCCCACGCTGTCGCCCGTCGCCACGGCCGAGGCCCTGCGCGACAAGGCCCTGCTGGACCGCACCGCCTGGGACATCACCGAGGACCTGACCACCAGCATCGGCCCGCGCCTCGTCGGTTCGCCGGCCATGGAGCGCGCCAAGGACTGGGGCGTGGCCAAGTTCAAGGCTCTTGGCTTCACCGACGTGAAGGTCGAGCAGTTCGCCAAGCCGTCGTGGACGCGCGGTGAAGAGAGCGCCGAGCTGGTCGGTCCCTATCCGATGAAGCTGGGCATCGTGGGCCTGGGCCGCACCGTCCCGACCCCGGCCGAAGGCATCGAGGCCGACGTCGCCCTGTTCCGCACCTATGCCGAGATGATGGCCGCCCCCGAGGGCGCGCTGAAGGGCAAGATCGCCGTCATCACCCAGCCGATGGTCAAGGCCCAGGACGGCTCGGGCTACGGCGTGGCCGGCATTTCGCGCCGTTCGGGCCCGACCGAAGCCGCCAAGCGCGGTGCGGTGGCCCTGCTGATCCGCTCGGTCTCGACCTCGGACTCGACCGTGCCGCACACCGGCGTCACCGCGTTCGGCGACGGCGTCGCCTCGATCCCGTCCGCCGCCATGGGCGTGCCGGAAGCCGAGCAGCTGGAGCGCCTGGCCAAATCGGGCAAGACCCTGCGCATCAAGCTGAAGCTGGCCTCGACCACCGACGCCAACGACGTCGCCTGGAACATCTCGGGCGAGATCAAGGGCTCGGAGAAGCCGGACGAAGTCATCGTCATCGGCGGCCACCTGGACAGCTGGGATGTCGGCACCGGCGCCCTGGACGACGCCACCGGCGTGGCCATCACCACGGCCGCGGCCAAGCTGATCGGCGACCTGCCCAAGCATCCCAAGCGCACCATCCGCGTGGTGATGTTCGGCTCGGAAGAGAGCGGCGGCTCGTCGGAAGCCTATATCGCCGCCCACAAGGACGAGGTCCCCAAGATCGTCCTGGCCGGTGAGAGCGACACCGGCGCCGACCGCGTCTATGCGCTGAAGCTGCCGACCGGCGCCCAGACCCATCCGTTCGCCACCACGGCCGCCAATGTCCTGGCCCCGCTGAAGATCTATGTCAGCCGCACCCCCGCCACCCACGGCGGCGCCGACATCGAGGGCCTGGAGGAAGCCGGCGTGCCGTCGGTCGAGCTGGAGCAGGACGCCACCCGCTACTTCGACTACCACCACACCGCCGACGACACCCTGAACAAGGTGCGTCCGGACGAGCTGGCGCAGAACGTCGCCGCCTGGGCCAGCCTGATCTACCTGGTGGCCGAGACGGGCATCGACTTCCGCGCGATCAAGGCGGCGGGCGGGCCGGCCTCGCACTAAAACTCACAACTTCCGCTCTCCCTTCCCCCTTGATGGGGGAAGGGTAGGGATGGGGGTGTTGGCACGGCCTTTCCGCCTCTCTAGGAAGGGTTCGAGGCGTT
>NZ_JBWKZF010000021.1:66751-84082 GCF_059424195.1 Caulobacter sp. GW456-12-1-14-TSB4 | reverse complement strand
CCAGCGCCTCGCGGGTGGGGAAGTGGCGGTAGAGCGTGCCGATGCCGACGCCGGCCCGTCGGGCGCGTTAGTCAGCGAGCCAGCGCATCGCAATTCGCTCGAAATCGACATAGGGCACACTGGCCGAATCCAGGCCCAGCACCTCGACCATGGCCGGCAAATCGGTGCGGAAGCGAGCATGGGCGGCGACCAGCGCCGCACCGCCCATTATGCCCTGGCGGCGGGAGACGTTGGCCAACCAATTGCGTAGCTTCGTCAAGGTTCGATCGATCTCGCCCCCATGGTCGGCGATATCCATGCCCGCCAGATCGGAGATGAACTGCTGATATCGATAGGGCGCGACATCCAGGATCAAGCAGCGCTTGGCGCCATGCGCATCGCCGCCGTACCGTTTGGCGCCCAGGAAGATACCGAGCTCGAGCGGCATGTTGAAACGCGGCAAGCCGCTGACCGTATCCAGCTGCGTTCGCGACAGGTCGTGCACGCCATATCGGCATTGCTCGATGATGCCATACAGCTTCTCGATCCGGGTCTGGCTGCCGTCATCCAGCTCCCGCGCCGATCGGGGGCGAAAACCGCAAGCCAGCACGCCGAAGATCAAGGCTTCGAACTGCGGCGCGTAGTCCCGATCGAAGGGACAGTTGATGAAGACGTCGGATGGAGCGCTGACCTCGACGGTCATGCGTCCTTGCGGCTCGCGATGACGGCCTTGACCGCGGCCTCGATTTTCCGTGGATCGGTGCCGCCCTTCTTGGGATACGGCGCCATGATGAACCCGCCGGTGACGGAGCTGCGGCCGTATCGCACGGGGGCGGTGCTCGACTTGGCTGAGGGCTTGCTCATGGGCAGAAAGATGGCGTTCGCCGTCTGTTCGCGCAAGAGAAGAAATATGCGTCTCGCCTAAACGCCCCCTCTCTATGCCCCCTCTTCATCCACATAGATCACCACCGGCTTGCCGCGCGACAGCGGCTCCCAGCCGGCTTCGATGGCCGAGGTGATGGCCTTGGCGACGATGCGCACGGGGATCTGCGAGGGCTTCAGCGGCGGGGCGCTGAACTTGGGCTTCGGGCCGGGCGGGAACTCGATCAGCGCCTCGCGCTGGCCTTCCTTGTGGCGCGCGGCGATCACCTTGCCGTGGCGTTCGGAGGGGTCGTAGTTCCACTGCGGCAGCCGGTGCAGGCGCCAGACATACGGGTTGCCATCGATGTCGATGTCGAACTCGACGGTGAGCTTGGTGGTTTTGGCCATGCGGGGGAATACCCCGATGTGGCCGGAAGAAAAAGGGCCGCCCCTTTCGGAGCGGCCCTTCTCGGTTACTGCAGCGTCGCCCTTCCGAACGACAGCGCGCCGTTCTCGACCCCGACGGCGATGACGCCGCCGTCCTCGATCTCGCCGGCCAGGAGCTTCCTGGCGATCGGGTCGATCAGCTCCTTCTGGATCACGCGCTTGAGGGGGCGCGCGCCGTAGACGGGGTCGTAGCCCTTGTCGGCGATCCAGTTCAGGGCCTCGGCGTCGATCGACAGCGCCATGCGGCGGTCGGTCAGCAGCTTCTCGACCCGTTGCAGCTGGATACGGACGATATCCCCCATGTGCGCGCGCGACAGGCGCTTGAACAGGATGATCTCGTCGATCCGGTTGAGGAACTCGGGGCGGAAGTGACCGCGCACCATGGTCATCACCATCGGCCGGACGGCTTCGACGTCTTCGCCTTCCTCCTGGTTGGCCAGGAACTCGGCGCCGAGGTTGCTGGTCATGATGATCAGCGTGTTGCGGAAGTCGACCGTGCGGCCCTGACCGTCGGTCAGGCGACCATCGTCCAGCACTTGCAGCAGCACGTTGAAGACGTCCGGGTGGGCCTTCTCGATCTCGTCGAACAGCACGACCTGGTACGGACGGCGACGGACAGCCTCGGTCAGCGCCCCGCCCTCGTCGTAGCCGACATAGCCGGGAGGCGCGCCGATCAGGCGGCTGACCGAGTGCTTTTCCATGTACTCCGACATGTCCATCCGGGTGATGGCGTGCTCGTCGGCGAACAGGAACTCGGCCAGGCTCTTGGTCAGCTCGGTCTTGCCCACGCCCGTCGGGCCCAGGAACAGGAACGAGCCGATCGGCTTGGTCGGGTCGTGCAGGCCGGCCCGGGCGCGGCGGACGGCGTCGGACACGGCGGTCAGCGCCTCGTCCTGGCCGACCACGCGACCGCGCAGTTCGTCCTCCATCTTGAGCAGCTTCTCGCGCTCGCCTTCCAGCATCTTCTCGACCGGCACCCCGGTCCAGCGGCTGACCACGGCGGCGATCTGCTCGGCGTCGACGACTTCCGGCGTCAGGGCCTCGGTCTCGCCGTCCTCGGCCTCCGCCAGGCGGCGCTCCAGGGCCGGGATCTCGCCGTACTGGATCTGGCCGGCGCGGGCGAAGTCGCCGGCGCGCTGGGCGTTGGCGAGGTCGGCGCGCAGGCGGTCGAGGGCCTCGCGCGCTTGCGCGGCGCCGCCGACCTTCTCCTTCTCGGCCTTCCAGCGGGCGGTCATCTCGTCGCTGCGGAATTGCAGGTCGTCGATCTCGACCTCCAGGTTCTCCAGGCGATGCTTGGAGGCGGCGTCGGTCTCCTTGCTCAGCGCCTCGCGCTCGATCTTCAGCTGCACCAGGCGACGGTCGATCTCGTCCAGCTCCTCGGGCTTGGAGTCGATCGCCATGCGCACGCGGCTGGCGGCCTCGTCCATCAGGTCGATCGCCTTGTCCGGCAGGAAGCGGTCGGCGATGTAGCGGTTGCTGAGCGTGGCGGCGGCGACCAGGGCCGAGTCCGAGATGCGCACCCCGTGGTGGACCTCGTACTTCTCCTTCAGGCCGCGCAGGATCGAGACGGTGTCCTCGACCGTGGGCTCGCCGACGAACACCGGCTGGAAGCGACGGGCGAGAGCCGCGTCCTTCTCGACGTGCTTGCGGTACTCGTCCAGCGTGGTGGCGCCGACGCAGTGCAGCTCGCCGCGCGCCAGGGCGGGCTTCAGCAGGTTGGAGGCGTCCATCGCCCCGTCGCCCTTGCCCGCGCCGACCAGGGTGTGCATCTCGTCGATGAACAGGATGATCGAGCCTTCGGCGGCCGTGGTCTCGGCCAGCACGGCCTTCAGGCGCTCCTCGAACTCGCCGCGGTATTTCGCGCCGGCGATCAGGCTGCCCATGTCGAGCGACAGCAGGCGCTTGTCCTTCAGGCTTTCGGGCACGTCGCCATTGATGATGCGCAGGGCCAGGCCCTCGACGATGGCGGTCTTGCCGACACCGGGCTCGCCGATCAGGACGGGGTTGTTCTTGGTGCGGCGCGACAGGACCTGGATGGTGCGGCGGATTTCTTCGTCGCGGCCGATCACGGGGTCCAGCTTGCCGTCTCTAGCAGCAGCCGTCAGGTCGCGGGCGTAGCGCTTCAGCGCCTCATAGCCTTCCTCGGCATTGGCGCTGTCGGCGGTGCGGCCCTTGCGGATGGCGTTGGCGGCGGTCTCCAGGGCCTGGGCCGAAACGCCGGCCTCCTTGAAGAGCTTGGCGGCGTCCGCGCCTTCCTTGGCGATGGCGATCAGCAGGCGCTCGGTGGTGACGAACGCGTCGCCACTGGCTTTGGCGCTTTTCTCGGCCTCGGCGAACACGCGGGCGGTGTCGGGCTTCATGTAGAGCTGGCCGCCGGCGCCGTCGACGCGCGGGATCTTAGCCAGCAGGGTCTCGACGCCGCCATCCAGGGTGTCGGCGCGGCCGCCGGCGCTGGTGATCAGGGCGCGGCTGAGGCCGTCCTTCTCCTCGAGCAGGACTTTCAGGATGTGTTCGGGCGAGAACTGCTGGTGGCCACGGGCGAGCGCCAGGCTCTGGGCCGACTGGACGGCCTGTTTAGCGCGGTCCGAATAGAGGTCGATATTCATGTGTCTAAGGTGTCCCCTTCCTAGGCGGATCTGGACCTGCCGCCTCTTCTGAGCACGGCCGGTCCCGATGGGGCATTTAGGTGTGGCTCCCCAGACACACAAGGGAGAGACCACACAAGGCCTACCAGCCCCGGCTGGCGAGATAACGTTCCAGCGCCTGGATCCGCACCGCGTCGGACGGGTGGGTCGAGGAGAGCTCGCCGCCGCCGGACTGTCCGGCCTGGGCGTCCTGCGCCTGCATGTTGCGCCACAGGACCACGGCCTCACGCGGCTTGTAGCCGGCGCGTTCCATGAAATCGACGCCCAGGCGGTCGGCCTCCAGCTCCTGCTTGCGCGAGAACGGCAGCAGCACGCCGAACTTGGCGGCCTGGTCGCCGTGCTGCTTGAGCAACTGGCCAAAGTCGGTGCCGCCCGCCGCCGCGCCGGCGATGCCCAGCAGGATCTTCGAGGTCCGCTCCTGCGAGACCCGCTCGGCGGCGTGGTGGGCGACGACATGGCCGGCCTCGTGACCGATCACGGCGGCCAGCTGGTCGTCGTTCTGCACCATGGTCAGCAGGCCGACGGTGACGCCGACATGGCCGCCCGGCAGCACGAAGGCGTTGGGGGCCTCGTCCAGGAACACCGCATAGTCCCAGGGGCGGTTCGACAGGCCGGCGGCGGTGATCACCCGCTGGCCGACGGCCTGGACGCGGGCGTTCTTGCGCGGCTCCTTGGAGACGTAGGTGGTGCGCAGCGTGTCGGCCCAGGCCTTCTCGCCCTCGGCGGCCAGGTTGTCGTCATTGACGATCAGCAACTGGTCGCGGCCAAGGTCGGCGTTGTAGGCGCAGCCACTCACCACCGTCGCGGCGGCCATCAGGAGCGGCAGGGTCAAGCGGCGGGAGAGGGCCATCAAGCTCGGCTGTGTTGCGGATGCGACATAAGCCTTATCCCTAGCGGTTCTCGTGGACGCAACCAGTGAAGCTTTGGACAGATACACCCCAATCTTGTCATCCCGGCCGAAGCGAAGCGTAGAGCCGGGACCCAGGGGGTGACGAAGCGCGGTGCGCGCCGCCCCTGGGTCCCGGACAGCCTCTGCGAGGCTTCCGGGATGACAAGGGTTTGGGAGGTTGAGATATCTCAATCCTCCTCCAGCGGCCGCCCCTTCCGCGCCCGCAAATCCGCGATCAGCGTCCGCATGGCCCAGCCGGTGGCCCTAGCCATCTGCTCGCCGTCGAAGCCCCAGTGGTCTCGCATCTCAAGCCAGGGGGTGGTGTGCAGCACCTGCAGCACGGCGGTGGCCAGGTCGCGGTCCTCGGGTGGCAGGTCCTTGACCAGGTCGGCGGCGGCGGCGCGATAGGCCTTCTGGCGCACCGGGTTGTTGGCCATCCGCATGGCCCGGCCCTGCGGGGTCGAGCGCACCAGGGTGGCGATCGGGGCGATGCTGTCGAAGCCCTCGTACACATCGCGCAGGGTGCCCGTCAGGTCGGCCTCGGACGCCGGGAAGGTCACGCGTGGGCCGGCCAGCTCGCGCACCCGATCGGTGCCCGCCGCCAGCAGCGCCTCGCGGTCGGGGAAGTAGCGATAGACCGTCCGCCGCGCCACGCCGGCCCGCTCGGCGATCAGGTCGTGGTTGATGTCCATCCGCCCTTCGGCCAGCAGGTCGATCAGGGCGTCGGCGATGCGTGTGCGCATCTCCTCCTTCTGCGACTCGCGGGCGCCGGAAGCGGTCTTGGGAATCTCACCATCCATGGCCCCGATCTAGAGCGAGGCACATTTTGTGTCAAATTCTGATTGACACATTTTGTGCCACATAGCATTCAGCGCCGCGTCAACCACGGAAACAGAACGATGCTCTTCCACATGTCGATCGCCGCGCACGATCCCCAGCGCGTGGCCCAGGTCTTCGCCGAACTCTGGGGCGGCGAGGCCTTTCCCTTCCCGCCGGTGTCCGACAACGGCTGGATCGCCCTGGCCGGCGACGCGCGCGGCTCGGCGGTCGAGGTCTATCCGGCCGATGTCGTGCTGCGCGAGGCCGACGGCGACGCCGACGCCTATGGCGAGGCCACCGGCCAGGTCGCCTACACCGCCACCCACGGGGCGATCGCCACGGCGCTGGACGTCGAGGCGGTGATGGCCATCGCCGCCCGCGAAGGCTGGCCGGCCAAGTACCGCAAGCGCGGCGGCATGTTCGGCGTCGTCGAGATCTGGATCGAGGGCCGCCAGATGATGGAAATCCTCACGCCGCCAATGCAGGACGAGTATCTGGCCGCCATGAAGCTCGACACCTGGCGCGTCATGCGCGACGCGATGGCGGCGGGACGGGCGATGAGCGTCTAGGCGCTACCGGCAGCCCTGGCGGCGCAGGGCCTCCATGGCCTTGGCCAGCCGTCCGCCCAGCACGCGCTGGCTGGCGGTCGTCAGGTGCAGGGTGTCGGCCTTCAGCGGCAGGCCGCCGGCCGGGACCATGGCCACGCAGGCCGGCAGCGGCCCGGCCTGGACCGCCTGGATCGCCGCCCACGCCGGATAGGTCTTGGGCGCCTGGACCTGCGGCGACGGCGGATCGGCCAGCTGCACGATGACGATGGGCAGGCGCTGGCCGCCCAGGTCCGCGCGGAAGCGAGTCACCAGCGCCTCGAACGCCGCCTTCCACGTCCGGGCCGAGTCCGGCCGCCCCGCATCGGTCTCGCCCTGGTACCAGAGGACGCCCTTCACCTTGCCGCCGACCGCCTTGGCGCGCGCCAGGCACGAGCCGTACAGGGTGTCGCGTCCGCCGCCCGGCGCCCACTGCGCCATCGACGAGCCGCCCTTGGCGCAGGGGACCAGCAGGATCGGCCGGCCCCGCAGCGTCCGCGTGGCGCGGGCGAAGAACAGGCCCGGCCCGACGGCGGCGAGGCCGGCGTCGCTCGACACCGCATCGACCTGGCCGGCGGCGTCATCCAGCGGATCGAGCGCCGGGCGGGTCTTCTCGTCATTGCCGTAGAGCTGGATGGCTGGATCGGGTGTCCGCTCGGCCGGCGTCAGCTCATCCAGCAGGCCGCGCCCCGACATGTTGGACTGGCCGGTCAGCAGATAGATGTCCGGCTTGGGTCCGGCGATCGCCGGCGCGGCGCTCAGGACTAGAAGCGAAACGAGAACCGCAAGACGCATGGACGACACCCCCGAACGCCTGAGAGCCTAGCGGCGGCCAAAGAAAAAGGGAGCCGCTTTCACGACTCCCTTTCGATCTTCAGCGGTGAAGCGGCCGATCAGGCCTCTTCCGGCTCCGAGCTGGTCGGAGCGCCCTCGCCGCCTTCGAAGCTGCGCGGAGCGCGGCGACGACGGGGCTTCTTCACCTCTTCACCGGCTTCGGCTTCCGGCGCGGCCGGAGCCTCAACGACCGGAGCAGCAGCGGCGGCGCGGGTCGACTTGCGGCCCAGGAAGGCCGGGGCTTCGCTGACGGCGCCGTCCTGGCCACGCAGCACCGGCGAGCTTTCGGCCGGGGCCTCGGCGACCAGCGGAGCGGCTTCCGGCTCGATCACGGCCAGCGGGTCGCGGTTTTCGCGCGGCTGCCAGTCACGATCGCGGTCGCGGTTGCGATCCCGGTCGCGGCCACGGCGGCGGCCTTCACGACCCTCGCCCTCGGCCTGCGGCTGGTGTTCACCCTCGGCGGCCGCCGGACGGTCCTCACGCGGAGCACGATCGTCACGGGGACGGTCGTCGCGGTCGCGGTAGGGCCGGTCCTCGCGGGGACGGTCGTCGCGCGGGCGATCGTCACGGGGGCGGTCGTCGCGCGGCCGATCATCGCGGTTGCGGTCGCGATCGTCGCGATCACGCCAGCGGTCGCGGCGGCCTTCGCCCTGATTGTTGTCGCGATTGCCGTCGCGGGGACGGTCGTCGCGGTTGCGATCGCGGCCTTCGCGGTTGTTGTCGAAGTTGCGGTCGCGATCGCGGTTGCGGTCGCGGTTCTCGAAGCGGTCGCGGCGCGGCTCGCCGCCTTCACCGTTCTCGCCGCCTTCGCCCTGGCCCTCAGGCTGAGCGGGGGTCTCGACGGCTTCCGGCTCTTCCGGCGGCTCGGCCTCGAAGTCGATTTCGTAGGCGGCGTAGACGTCCTTGCCAACGATGTCGGACACCGGACGATTCGGCTGGATGGCGCGCAGGACGCGGAAATAGTGCTCGGCGTGCTGCAGATAGTTCTCGGCCAGCACCCGGTCGCCGGACGACGTCGCGTCGCGCGCCAGCTGCTGGTACTTTTCGTAGACGCTCTGGGCCGCGCCGCGAACCTTGACCCCATCGGGGCCGTTCGAGTCGAACGCGCGGTTGGCGTTGTGCTGTTGAGGCTTGCCGCCGCTGCCACCGCGATTGTTGCGGCCGCGCTGGCGCTTCATGCCTTTGAAATCTCTCATGTTCTCTTCTGAACCTGTCCGGAGGTCAGTCTTGCGCTGGCGCGTCCGGCCTTGCTGGTCTCTGAGCGGGTCGAACCCTGGTGTGTTTCAGAGACACTGGTTTCCGTAGAGCCCCCGCCCTGTCTTTCGGCGCGGCGACCGGCGAACCGGGCGCGCCTGCCAGGGGAGCCTCGCGAACATCAACGACGTTCGCTTTTCCCGTCACCTGGCGATCTGGAAGGAGACAGGACTCGTCTACCGGTTCACGCCACGGTTTCCAAGGGATTTTTCACCCCGGTGACCACACGGTCGTGCGTGGACAGGTCCTTGATCGTTTTGACCTCCTTGGCGCCGGCCGCGTTGAACAGCGCCTCGACGTCCTTGGACTGGTCGTAGCCGATCTCGACGGCGAACATGCCGCCGGGCTTCAGCACCCGCAGGATCTCCGGCGCCAGCAGGCGGTAGGCGTCCAGGCCGTCCTCGCCGCCGTCCAGGGCCAGGCGCGGTTCGTGGTCACGAACCTCCGGCTCCAGGGTGTCGATCACCTTGGTGGGGATGTAGGGCGGGTTGGAGACCACCAGGTCGAAACCGCCGTCGCCCAGGCCCGCCGTCCAGTCGCCGTGCAGGAAGGCCGCGCGGGTGTTGAGCCCCAGGCTGGCGGCGTTGTCCTTGGCCACGGCCAAGGCTTCGGCGGAAGCATCCACGCCCAGGCCCTTGGCGGCCGGACGCTCGGCCAGCACCGCCAGCAGGATCGTGCCCGAACCCACGCCGAGGTCCAGCATCGAGAACGCCATGTTCTCGGGGAAGGCCTTCAGCACCTCGTCGACGATGACCTCGGTCTCGGGACGCGGGGTCAGGACGTTCTTGTTCACCTGCAGCAGGATCTTCCAGAAGCCCTTGCGGCCGATGATGTGGCTGACCGGCTCGCGGCGGGCGCGGCGCGAGAGGTAGTCCTCCAGCGTGGCCTCCTGCTCGGCGCTGAGCTCGCGATAGGGATCGGTGACGATCTCGGTGCGGGAGACGTTGGCGGCCACCTCCAGCATCAGGCGCGCGTCGATCGACGGCTGATCGATGCCGGCGTCCTTCAGACGATCCTTGGCGGCGGTCCAGGCTTTGACGAGGGTCAGGGTCATGAGCGGGGTTTAGCGTGTTGGTTTGGCGGAGGCGAGATTGAAAGAGGTACCAGTTTTTGGTACTTTCGCGCATGGCCAGCAAGAACACATCGGTCAGCCTCGGCGACCATTTCCAGACTTTCATCGAAGAACAGATCGCTGACGGCCGCTACGGCTCGGCGAGCGAAGTCGTGCGAGCGGGGCTACGGCTTCTGGAAAGTCAGGAAACCAAGATGGCTGCTTTGCGCTCCGCCCTGAAAGAGGGCCTTGAGAGCGGCAAGCCCGAGCCTTTCGACGTCGAGACGTTTCTGGCTGAAGTGAACGCGGAATACGACGCCAAGTCGTGAGCCGCTATGAACTGACACCTCTAGCGCGCTTCGATATGCGCGAAATCTGGGCCTACACCGTCCAACAGTGGGGTCGGCGGGTGGCCGACAGCTATATCCGCGATCTATCCGCTGCGATCGAAGCCGTCGCACGCGATCCATACCTAGGCATCGCGACCGAGGGATTTGACGAGCCCTTTCGCAAACAGATCTTCCGGTCGCATACGATCTTCTACCTCCTCTCGGAGAAGAGCATCGTCGTCGCACGCATTCTGCATCAGCAGATGGATGCCTCCAGCCGCCTAGGCTAGCACCACCCCATCCCCCTCGCCCACCGCACCACCCTGCGTCACGTTCAAGTAGATGCCGCAGAACATGTGGCCGTAGTTGTCGAACAAGGCCTTCACGAGATCGACGTCGCGTTCGGCCGACGTCGGGCAGACATGGGTGGCGGCGCAGCGGACGATGGGTTTCAGGACTTCGGCGGTGGCGCCGCCGACGGTCAGGGTCTTGCCGGTCCAGTCGTTCTCGACCCAGGCCGGCCAGCCCTCGACATAGAGGTTGGCGCGGAAGCGCAAGGGATCGAGGGTCATGCCCAGGCGTTGGCCAAGGTCGCGGACGCTGGTCAGGTTGACGATCGAGACGTAGCCGGACTTGCTGTCCATGAACCGATAAGCGCCCGGCCCCTCGACCACCTTCAACGGCCCTCGAATGTCGCCCTCCAGCAGGTCGGTCAGCCAGGCTTCCAAGCCCGCGCGGCCGACCTCGGTGCGCAGGTCGCCGGCGAACTCCACCTGCCCCTCGGCGCGGGCGCTGAACACGCCGCTGGCCTCGTCATAGGCGGTGCGAGCCTTGGCGACGGCCGGGATCTTGGCCAGCACCGCGAACTTCATCTTCGAGATGTGGGTCGGCGCGGCGGGGTCGAAGCCGCTGGGCCCGTCCTCGACCGCGTACAGCCGATCGCACGGGAAGCAAGCCCCGGCCTCCAGCGTGGCGGCGGCCAGCCGCTCGGGCGTGAAGCCCTTGACGGGGTGGCGGTAGATCGAGGCGATGCGGGCGTCCATGGCCGCGAAAGTCGTGGACGACTCGCCCTATGGCAAGGCTTCGCCGCCCTTGGCCGGGAACGCGACTCGCCGCGCGGGGTTTTGCTGGCCTGGAGGGCGTTTCATGGCCGACGCATCGCCGCGTCCGATCCTCAACTGGTTGAAGTCGCGTCCGTACCATCTGGCGCCGTGGATTGTGCTGCTGGCGGCCGCGCCCCTGGTCCTGCCGCGCAAGAAGCCGACAGAAGCGCCCAGCGAAGAACACATCGACGCGCCACCGGGCCTGTCGGAAGACCGCGCCATGCCGCCAGCCCAGTTCGACGAGGCCGAGCCCAAGCGCGGCCGCGCCGCCCGCCATCCGGGCCATATCCCCCTGCTGGGCTGGCGCGACATCGTCTGGCGCACCTGGCGCGAGATCAGCGTCGACAAGCTGCCGGCCGTGGCCGGGGGCGTCACCTTCTACACCCTGCTGGCCCTGTTCCCGGCCATCGGCGCCTTCGTGTCGCTGTACGGCCTGTTCGCCGACGTGCGGACGGTCGAGGAGCAGCTGCGCGACATGGCGGGCGTCTTCCCCGCCAGCGTCGTGCAGATCGTCGGCGAGCAGATGCTGCGCCTCGCCAGCCAGGGCCAGGCCAAGCTGGGCGTGGCGTTCGGATTCTCGCTGCTCCTGTCGATCTGGAGCGCCAACGCCAGCATGCGCGCCCTCTTCGACGGGCTGAACATCGCCTATGACGAGGAGGAGAAGCGCCACCTCGTGCCGCGCACCCTGCAGAGCTACCTCTTCACCTTCTGCTCGCTGCTCTATGCGGCGGCGGCCTCGGGCGTACTGATCGTCACGCCGTTGCTGCTGAAGGCCGCGCGCCTGTCGGCGTTGGACGCCGTCTGGGCCCCGATCCGCTGGCTGATCGTGCTGGCCATGACCGCCATCGCCTTCGCCGTGCTCTATCGCTTCGGCCCCAGCCGGGCGCGGGCCCGCTGGCGGTGGATCTGGATCGGCGCGGCGGCCGCGGCGGCCGGATGGCTGTTCGGCTCGCTGGGCTTCTCGTTCTACCTCAACACCATCGCCCACTATGACGCGACATACGGCCCGCTGGGGGCGGTGATCGCCTTCATGGTCTGGGTGTGGTTCTCGATCATGGCCATCCTGGTCGGGGCCGAGCTGAACGCCGAGATCGAGCACCAGACCGCCGTCGACTCCACCACCGGGCCGGAGCAGCCGATGGGCGTGCGCGGCGCGGCCATGGCCGACACGGTGGGACTGGCCTTCCATCCGTGGGAGATGATCAAGCGCGAGGCCGGCATGGTGAAGCGCGTGACCGGCGGGGCGTGGAACAAGGTGCGGAGGCGCTGAACATTGTTCGGCTTGACCTGCGGAATCGGGTTGTTGCGGCGGAGCTGCGTTCCTAGCTTCCGAACCTTCGCTCTCGGGGACGCTCCATGACGCTGCTTTCGCCCTACCAGGACCACGAACTGGCCGACATCGCCGTGCTGGTGAACTCGGCCTATCGCGGCGAGCTGGCGCAGAAGGGCTGGACCAGCGAGAGCTACCTGCTGGGCGGCCAGCGCACCGACGAGGCGTCCCTGCGCGCCGATCTGGCCGCCTCGCCGGGCTCGACCATCCTGACCCTGCGCGACGAGGACGGGGCCAAGCCCCACGCCTCGGTCTGGATCGAGCCGGCCGGCGGCGACGCCTGGTACGTCGGCATGGTCACCGTCTCGCCCCTGCGCCAGGCCGGCGGCATCGGCCGCACCATGCTGGAGGCCGCCGAGGCCCACGCCCGCGCCCAGGGCGGCAAGCGCATGAAGATGACCGTGATCTCGGTGCGCGACACCCTGATCGCCTGGTACGAGCGGCGCGGCTACGCCATGACCGGCGAGACCCAGCCCTTCCCCTATGGCGACGAACGCTTCGGCGTGCCGCAGCGCGACGACCTGCACTTCGTGGTGATGGCCAAGGCGCTGTAGGCGCGCATTACCGAAGCTTAAGTAGCCCTCGCGCCGCGCCTGCTTTCACATGCCGGCGTTCTTGGCTCAGGGGCTTTCCATGTCGTTCATCATCCGCGTCGTCGCCGGCGCCGCGC
This sequence comes from Caulobacter sp. GW456-12-1-14-TSB4, assembly GCF_059424195.1. Lineage (NCBI taxonomy): Bacteria > Pseudomonadati > Pseudomonadota > Alphaproteobacteria > Caulobacterales > Caulobacteraceae > Caulobacter > Caulobacter sp. GW456-12-1-14-TSB4. The sequence goes on along the minus strand of NZ_JBWKZF010000021.1, from coordinate 71,287 downwards.
TCGCCGTCGCGCTCACCGCTTCGGCGCAGGCCGCCGTCACGCCCGTGCCTGTCGGCCAACCGCTGGCGCGGTTCGACAAGCTGCAGCCCGCCACCCACCGCTATCTGCGCTATCGGCAGATGGGCGACACCATCACGCCGCTGGACGTCTGGACCCGCGAGATCCGCATCGAGCCCGACAAGGCCGGGGTCAAGCGCCTGCACATCGTCCAGCACTGGGACGGCTCGACGCCGGGCCTGGTGAAGAAGCTCGACAGCTGGTTCGAGCTGGGCACCTTCCGGCCCTACACCCACGAGCGCCGCACCACCGGCAAGGACGGCCAGACCAAGATCGAGGGCTTCGCGTTCAAGCCCGACCGGATCGTCGGGCTGAAGGACGTGGAGGGCAACAGCCAGGCCGCCTACGACATGGCCTCAGCCCAGCCGGCCTTCAATTTCGAGGTCGACATGGAGCTCCTCCAGGCCCTGCCGCTGGCCAAGGGCTACGAGGCGTCGATCGTCTTCCACCATCCGGGCGGCGAGGCCCCGGCGGCCTATCTGTTCAAGGTCACGGGCAGCGAAGTCCTGACCAGCTCGGCCGGCGGCAAGGTCGACTGCTGGGTGGTGACCACCGACTACAACCACCCCGAATGGAAGCCCTCGACCTTCTGGCTGGCCAAGGGCAGCCAGGTGGTGGTGAAAAACGTCTCGGTCGCGCCGGATGGGTCTACGTGGGTGAAGACGTTGCTCTTGGTAGGAGCCTAGATCACCGACCTCGAGTGTTCGGCCACTTCGCTGGACAAGGACCCCGCCACGATCTCCAACCCTCGACGCAGGGCCTCGCGGTCGTCCACCGCGCCCAGGCAGACGCGGACGCCGGTCTCTAGGTCCGGCGCGACCACGGGGGCGTCAGGCGGCGTGACCTCGACCCCGCCGCGCAGGGCCCGGCCGGCCAGGCGCTCGGCGGCCAGCTCGCTCATCGGCAGCCAGACGTGCGGGGCAAACGCGCTGTACGGCGTCTCGATCGCCGCGCCCAAGATCTCGCGCGCCAGGGCCAGACGCACGCTGGCCTCCTCGCGGACCTCGGCGATGATGGCGTCGGCCGAGCCGTCCTCGATCCACTGGGTCGCCACCAGCCCGCCGAAGCCCGGCGGCGCATAGGTCATGGCCCGCGCGCCCGCCAGCACCCGCTCGAACAGCGCCTGGGTCGGGGCGACCAGGAAGCCGGCGCGCAGGCCCGGCCCCAGGGTCTTGGACACGCCCGAGACGTGGAAGGTCCGCTCTGGCGCCAGCAGGGCGAACGGCGGCGGCGCGCCGGGCGCGTAGGCGGCGTAGATGTCGTCCTCGACCAGGATCAGGTCATGCTTGCGGGCGACGGCGACGATGGCCTCGCGCCGGGCCAGGCCCATGATCCGGCCCGTGGGGTTCTGCAGCGTGGGGAAGGTCGACAGCACCCGCGCGCCGGTCTCGCGTACGGCCGCCTCCAGGGCGTCGGGCAGCAGGCCCTCGGCGTCCATGGCCACGCCGCGCAGTCGCCAGCCGCTGTGGGCGGCGATCAGCTTGACGCCGTTATAGGTTGAGGCCTCGCACAGCACCGTGTCGCCGGGCCGGGCGACCGCGCCCAGGGCCAGGGCCAAGCCCTGCTGGGCGCCGCCGCAACAGATCAGCCGGGTCCAGTCGATGCGGGTGAAGCTGCTGGTCCGCGCCAGCCAGGCCGCCCCGGCCCGGCGCTGGACGTCGTGGCCCGCCGCCGGGGCGTAGGCCAGGTGCTCCAAGAGGTCGGCGCGCTTGCGCAGGCGGGCGATGGCCTCGGCCAGGCGATTGGCGGCCGGGGCGCTGGAGGCGATGTTCTGGGCCAGGTTGATCGGGCCGTCCCGCTCGGCGGAGCGGTGCTCGGCCGGGGCGTTGACGAAGCTGCCGCGGCCGACATGAGCGCTGACCAGCCCCGCCCGCTCGGCCTCGACATAGGCGCGGGTCACGGTGCCCAGACCCACCCCCAGCCGATAGGCCAGGTCCCGCTGCGGCGGCAGGCGCACGCCGGCGGCCAGGACGCCCGAGGCGATGTCGGCGCGCAGCACCGCCACCAGCCGCTCGTAGAGCGGGGCGCTGCCGTCGGGGATGGTCGGCGTCCAGGCCACGGGCGTTAGCGTGTCTCGTTTATTGTCATGATGACAATATGCAATTTGACTCGCGATACAATGGAAATCATCACCGTGACACCTCGGTCGCCCGTACCGAGACACTCCAAATGGGAGACCGGAGATGACCCCCGAACTGCTGCTCGCCTACGTCCTGTTCTGCTTCGCCACGGCCGGTACGCCCGGGCCGAACAACATGATGCTGCTCGCATCCGGGGCGAACTTCGGCTTCCGCAAGACGGTGCTGCACATTCTCGGGATCAGCGTCGGCCTGGGCTTCATGGTGCTGTGCATGGGGCTTGGGCTGGGCGGGGTATTCCGGGCCTATCCGGTGCTGCACGAGATCCTGCGGTGGGTCGGGGCGGCCTACATGCTGTGGCTGGCCTGGAAGATCGGGACCTCGTCCTCGGTCAGCGACAAGGACCTGGCCAAGCCGATGAGCTTCCTGCAGGCGGCGGCGTTCCAGTGGGTGAACCCGAAGGCCTGGGCCATGGCGCTGGGCGCGGTGACGACCTATGCGCCGGAGGGCTCGGGCTGGACCATCGTGCCGCTGCTGGCCGGGACCTTCATGCTGGTCGGCGCGCCGTGCAGCGCGGCCTGGGCGGGGTTTGGACAGGGGCTGCGGCCGTTCCTGGATAAGCCCAAGGTGCTGCGGACGTTCAATGTGGCGATGGCGGTGTTGTTGGTGGCGTCGCTGTATCCGCTGGTGTTCGAGCATGGAGCTAGACCGGTGAGCCTTGAGGCGCTGGCGGATGTGCCCGCGCCGCCGGCGATGCGGTCGCATGGCTGAGGGCCCGAAACCTCGTCCTTCGACAAGCTCAGGATGAGGTTTCTACTGGCGTGACCTGGCAATAGTCCTCACCCTGAGCCTGTCGAAGGGCGAGGACAGCCCCACGGAGACTCCCCATGCGCCTGCTGCTCGCCGCCCTTACCGCTCTGGCCCTGCATGGCGCGGCTTTCGCCCAGGACCTCAAGGTCACCGTCGCCGGCCGCGACACCGTCACCCTCAAGCCCCAGGACCTCGCCGCCCTGCCCCGCGCCAAGGCGACCATCACCGTCAAGGGCGCGAGCGTGACCTACGAGGGCGTCCGCCTCGACGCCGTCCTGGCCCAGGCCGGCGTGGTGCATGGCGAGCGGCTGATGGGGCGGTATCTGAACCAGGTGGTCATCGCCCGCGCGGCGGACGGCTTCTTCAGCGTGCTGTCGCTGGCCGAGACCGATCCGGTCTATCGCGCCAATCCGGTCGTCGTCGCCGACACCGTCAACGGCCACAAGCTGGACGACCGCGAAGGCCCCTACCGCCTCGTCGTCGACGGCGATCTGCGGCCTTCGCGGGCGCCGCGCCAGCTGGTGTCGATCGAGGTCAAGCCGGCGTTCTGAAGCGCTGGACACGTTCGTCGAACCGCGAAATCTTGCGCCCTGAAGTTTTGTGGGGGCTTTCCGTGACCAACTTCTCGATGAACCGCCGGGGCCTGCTGGCCGGCGCCCTGGCGCTCGCCGCCGCGCCCGCTCTGGCGCGGGCCGCGACCGCCACGTCCAAGACCACGATCAAGGTCGCCGACCGCGATCTGGAGCTGACCATCGTCCGCCCGGACGCGCCCAAGGGCGTGGTGGTGTTCTCGCACGGCGCGGGCGGCGCGCCGGACGGCTATGCGGGGCTGCTGGAGATCTGGGCCAAGGCCGGGTTCCTGATCGTCGCGCCGCTGCATGTCGACTCGCTGAAGCACCCCGACCACGACAAGTACGATCTGCGCAGCGCCTTCCCGGCTCGACTGGCCGACCTTGGCGCGGCCAGCGCCTACGCCGCCCAGGCCGCGCCAGGTCTGCCGATGGCGGCGGCCGGCCACTCGTATGGCGCGCTGATGTCGCTGATCCGAGGCGGGGCGATGTCGGGCATGATCCCGGCCCAGGACCCCAATGTGAAGGCGGTGCTGTGCTTCTCGGACGCCGGTGTGGTGAAGGGCCTGATCGGTCCGACCGCCTATGCCGGCCTGAAGGCGCCGATGCTGATGGTCACCGGCGACAAGGACGTCATGCCGGGCATGTTCGACGACTGGAAGGAACACCTCTACGCCTTCGAGACCAGCCCGGCCGGCGAGAAATACGCCTGGATCGGCAAGGGGACCGACCACGGCCTGGCGCACCATCCGGACGCGCCGGGCTTCGCCGAGGCGGCGGCGCTGAGCGTGGCCTTCCTGAAGGCCGAGGTGCTGGGCGACGCGGGGGCGAAAGCGGCGCTGGCGGCCCAGGGGTCGACGGCGATGGCGGAGTTCAGGAAGCGGTAGGGCGCCGCGTAGATGCTCCCCCTCTGGGGGAGCTGTCGGCGAAGCCGACTGAGGGGGCCATCTCGGCGTATGCCGCGCGGGGGGGGGGGGGGGGGGGGGGGGGGGGGGGGGGGGGGGCGGGGGGGGGGGGCGGGG
>NZ_JBWKZF010000021.1:0-66741 GCF_059424195.1 Caulobacter sp. GW456-12-1-14-TSB4 | reverse complement strand
CCCCCCCCCCCCCATCTCGGCGTATGCCGCGCTGCCCCCTCCGGCCCTCCGGGCCACCTCCCCCAGAGGGGGAGGAGCTATCAGCGCATCGCCGCCCTAAGCCGCCTTCAGCCGCTCCGGCCCGATCCCCAGGAAGTCCCGCTTGCCGATCGGCACGCCGTTGTGGCGCAGGATGTCGTAGGCCGTCACCACGTGGAAATTGAAGTTCGGGATCGCGAATTCCAGCAGGTACTGCGTGCCCGTGAAGCTCAGCGAGAAGCCGCCGGCCGGCACCACGACTTCGCGCGTCTCGCCGCCCTCGAAGGCCGAGGCAGGGACGCTCTCGACATAGGCCAGGGTCTTGGCGATGCGGTCCTGCAGGTCGGCGAAGGTCTTCTCCTCGTCGGCCATGGCCGGGGCGTCCAGGCCGGTCAGGCGGGCCACCGCGCCCTTGGCGCTGTCGGACGCCCGCTGGATCTGGCCCGACAGGGGCAGCATGTCCTCGAACAGCCGCGCCTCGACATAGGCGTCGGGGCTGGTCCCGGCGGACTCGGCGTGGGCCTTGGCCTTTTCGAGCAGCGACAGCAGCGTCTTGAGGCCGCGCGTGAGCGACGTCACGGTGACGGTCTGGAGAGTGACGGACATGGGAATTTCCTCGCTGAACCCGCCGGACCTCCCCGCGCGGGTTAGACGAGGACTTAAGCCCGCCCCATGAAAGTTTTCAATCGCTACTGATGACAATCGCTGTCAGCAATTAGCGTTGGCAGCAGCTAAGCGTCCGCCGTCAGCTTGACCCGGCCGCCGTCGGCGATCAGGGCGTCGATGGCGTCGGCCGGCACCGCCGCGCTGAACAGGAAGCCTTGCGAGTGGGCGCAGCCGATCTCTTGCAGCTGCTCGCGCTGGACGTTGGTCTCGACGCCCTCGGCGATCACCGACAGGCGCAGGGCCTTGGCCAGGCGGACGATGGCGTGGACCACCGCGCCGGCTTCCTTGTCCTCGCCCAGCGGGGTGATGAAGCTGCGGTCGATCTTGATCTTGTCGATCGGATAGCGGCGCAGATAGCTCAGCGAGCTGTAGCCGGTGCCGAAGTCGTCGAGCGCCAGCGAGAAGCCCATCTCCCGCAGGCGCTCGATGGCCTCGTGGGTGGTCTCATCGTCGCCCAGCAGCGCGCCCTCGGTGATCTCCAGCTCGATGGCCTCGGCGCGGGCGCCGGTCTCGTGCAGCAGGTCGGCGACTTGGCGGGGGAAGTCGGCCTGCTTCATCTGCAGGGCCGAGACATTGACGGCGACCTTCAGGTCCTTCCAGCGCAGGCTGTCGGTGAAGGCGCGGCGCATGACGAGACGCCCCAGTTCGTCGATCAGGCCGCAGTCCTCGGCCAGCGGCACGAAAGCGGCGGGCGAGATCGCGCCCTTGGTCGGATGGGTCCAGCGGGCCAGGGCCTCGACCCCCACGACATGGCCGACCGCATCGACCTGCGGCTGATAGGCCAGCCAGACGCCGCCGTCCTTCATGGCCTGGCGCAGGTCGGCTTCCAGCCCGCGACGGGCCTTCAGCGCCGCGTCCATCTCGGCCTCAAAGAAGCAGAAGCGGCCGCGGCCCTCGTCCTTGGCGCGGTACATGGCGACATCGGCCCGGCGAGCGGCCTCGACCGCGCCGACATGGGCCTCGGCCTGGTTGATAAGGGCCACGCCGATCGAGCCGCCGACGAACACCGTGCCGCACGACAGCTCGACGGGACCGCTCAGCCCCGCGACCAGGCGCTCGGCCAAAGCCGCCGCGCCGTGGGCGTCGAGATCGACCGCCACCACGCCGAACTCGTCGCCGCCCAGCCGCGCCACCGTCTCGCCGACGCGGCACAGGCCCGACAGGCGCTTGGCCATGGCCTGGATCAGCTCGTCGCCGGCCGCGTGGCCGTGGGTGTCGTTGACCGCCTTGAAGCGATCCAGATCGATGGCCAGCACCGCCGTGGCCCCGCGACGCCGCGACAGCCCGTCGATCGCCTGGCGCAGGCGCTCCTCGAACAGCACGCGGTTGGGCAGACCCGTGAGCGCATCATGCAGGGCCATGTGCTTGGCCCGCGCCTCGCTGGCCACCAGGCCCTCGGCGATGCGGCGGCTGCGGCGGGCGAAGACCAGCACGGCCATGGCCAGGCCCCCGACCACGATCAGGATCGGCAGCACAGCCTTGCGCAGCAGGGCCTGGCCGGGGTGCGGCGGCTCCCAGTCCAGGGTGGCGATCACCTTGCCCTTCAGGTTGCGCAGGGGGACGTGGGCGTCGCCGGCCTCGTCGCTGGCGTCACCGTTATGCAGGTGGACACCGGCCAGCAGGAAGCGGGTCGAGAAGTTCTCCAGGAACAATGCGTCCAGCTTCAGGGCGGTGATTACCACCGGCGCGTGGTCGTGACGGACCAGGGTCTTGCCGAAGTCGGACTGCACCAGGCTGGCGGTGACCAGATAGGGCTCGCCGTCGATATCCTCGACGCTGCTGATCTGCCGGGGGCGTGAGACCAGACCGCCGTCGGAGCGCGGCCCCGTCGGGCGCGGCAGCTTGGCCTCCACCGCCCGCAGCCGGGTCAGCAGCGGCGCGAACACCGGCGCGTGGCGATCGTAATAGGCCGTCGACATCGACTGGCCGACCTCCTCGCTGAACACGGGGCGGTCGTCGCGGTCGACGATGAAGATCAGATCGAAGCCCGCCTGGCCCAGCAGATAGGCGCCGACGTTCTCGCGCGCCCATTCGGGGTCGAAGCGGTTGTCCAGGTGCGCGACGGCGTCGTCCCAGACGATCTGGGGCGTGATGGTCCGCTCGATGTCGCTGGTCTTGGCCTCGACGCCGCGCTGCACCAGGGCCTGCTCGTGCAGCAGGGCGTCGCGATCGACGCGGGCGGCGATCATGAACAGCACCGTGACCAGCACGCCGACGGTGAGCAGCGCCATGCCGGCCAGCGGGGCGGACAGGCGGTTTTCGAGACGCTTCATGATCGCGGGAGGTCCAGGGACGCGAAGAGCTGGCGGACCTTTGGCAGGCAATGGCTAAGCCTGGGCTAACGGCGAAGTGTCGCCTCCCCGACTTGGGTTCTCTCGCCCCCGTCCATTCCCTTTGAAGGTGAAAGGCTCTAGAGAAACCGCCCAATCCTTTTCAGATACGTGACGTTCCCTTGCGACTGCCCCAGGCCCGCCTCGACCAGGTTCTCGACCGCTTCCGCGAAGTGGAGGCGCGCATGGGCGCGGCCACCGACGGGACCGAGATCGTCAAGCTCTCCAAGGAGCACGCCGAGCTGCGCCCGGTCGCCGAGGCCGTCGAACGCTTGGCCAAGCTGAGCGCCGAGCGCGCCGAGCTGGACGTCATGGCCGCCGATCCCGAAATGGCCGACATGGTCAAGGACGAGATCCAGGCCCTGGACGAGAGGCTGCCCGAGCTGGAGCACGAGCTGGCCCTGATGCTGGCCCCCAAGGACAAGGACGAGAACGCCTCGGCCATCCTGGAAGTGCGCGCCGGCACCGGCGGCGACGAGGCGGCCCTGTTCGCGGGCGACCTGTTCCGCATGTACCAGCGCTACGCCCAGCTGCAGGGCTGGCGGGTCGAGATCGACAGCATCTCGGAAGGCGAGATGGGCGGCTACAAGGAAATCATCGCCTCGGTCACCGGCGACGGCGTGTTCGGCCGCTGGAAGTTCGAGAGCGGCGTCCACCGCGTGCAGCGCGTGCCGGCCACGGAAGCCCAAGGCCGCATCCACACCTCGGCCGCCACCGTCGCGGTGCTGCCCGAGGCCGAGGACGTCGAGATCGAGATCAACGACAGCGACCTGCGGATCGACACCTATCGCTCGTCGGGCGCGGGCGGCCAGCACGTCAACAAGACCGACTCGGCCGTGCGCATCACCCACTTGCCCACGGGCGTGGTGGTGACCAGCTCGGAAAAGTCGCAGCACCAGAACCGCGCCAAGGCGATGAAGAACCTGAAGGCGCGCCTGTACGACATGCAGCGCCAGGCCCTGGACGACGCCCGCTCGGACGCCCGCAAGAGCCAGGTCGGCAGCGGCGATCGTTCGGAACGCATCCGCACCTACAACTTCCCGCAGGGCCGGGTCACCGATCACCGCATCAACCTGACGCTCTACAACCTGGCGCGGGTGATCGAGGGCGACGCCCTGGACGACGTCATCAAGCCGCTGATCGCCGAGGATCAGGCCGCGCGCCTGGCCAGCCTCGAAGACGGCTACAACTGATGTTCTTGAGCATGATCTTGTCCGAAAACCGGTTCCCACTTTTCGGGATCACGCTCTGATGGCCTTCACCCGCACCTACGACGAGGACGAGCCCCAGCGGGTCAACAAGTGGCTGGCCCAGAGCGGCGTGTGCTCGCGCCGCGAGGCCGAACAGCTGATCTCCGACGGCCTGGTGTCGATCGACGGCGAGGTCGTGGAGGACGTCGGCCGCAAGATCCTGACCGGCCAGACCCTGGTGCTGGCCGACCGCGCCACGGCCAAGCTGGAATCGACCTTCACCTACATGATCCACAAGCCGGTCGGCGTGGTCTCGTCCCAGCCGGACCCGGGTCAGGTCCCGGCCGCGCGCCTGCTGACCCGGCAGAACATCTGGGGCGGCGTCCCCGCTCCGATCCCGCAGTCGGGCGACCTGTTGCCGCCGATCGGCCGCCTGGACAAGGACTCGCGCGGCCTGCTGCTGCTGTCCCAGGACGGCGTGGTGGCCAAGGCCGTGATCGGCCCGCAGTCGGACCTGGAGAAGGAATACCGCGTCGCGGTGATGGGCGAACTGACGGAAGAGAAGATCGAACTCCTCCGCTTCGGCCTGGAGCTGGACGGCCGCGAACTGCGCCCCGCCGAGGTCGAGGTCATCTCCGACCAGCGCCTGCGCATCGTCCTGCGCGAAGGCCGCAACCGCCAGATCCGCCGCATGTGCGAGCTGGTCGAGCTGAAGGTCGTCGACCTGTTCCGTGTCCGGATCGGCCCGCTGACCCTCGGCGAGATGCCGGAGGGCCGCTGGCGCCCGCTGACCAGCGAAGAGCGGGCGGCGCTGATCGCGGGTTAGCGCCTTGCGCCCCTCTCCCTTTGAGAGAGGGGCCTGTCGCGAAGCCTCTATCGCGCCATATACGGCACGAACGGTCCCATCGTCACCACGATCGGACGGAACGAAGCCCTGTGGTTGGCATAGATTTCGCCGCCGTAGGCGCCCGTGACGTCGTTGACGCACAGCGGACGCTTCGAGGGATTTTCGCGCCAGCTGGACGTGTCGCGGTTCAGGTTTTCGGCGTTGGCGAGCGGCCGGTTCACGTACATCGTGCCGTCGCGCAGGCGATAGACCACGGCCGTCTTGTCGATCACCTCAGTGCTGTAGGGCTGATCGAAGGTGACGCAGGCGACGGGCGCCCCGGCGACACGGCCGTCGACCGCCCGCGCCAGGATGCGCTCGTTCCGCTGGGCCTCGCCAGCCACCGCGCTGGTGGCGCCGGCCAGGATGGCCACCGCCAGCAAACCTCTGAACATCGCACCCATCGCCGACACTCCCGGTTGAAGATCCAAGACAACCAACCTGTCACAACCTCTAGACTAGTCAACTGAGATGTGGACGCCAAACTAGCGGTTGACGACCATGCGGGCCGAAAGCGACATCGGGCGTCGGCCGGCATCAAGCCCGCGCCAGATTGGGGACTCATGCGCACCCGAGACGCCCTCCTCGCCGAGGTCAATGCCGAGTTGCCGGACTTCGACTGGGCCGAGGGGGCGCGGCGGTATCTGGACGGGTTCTTCGCCCAGTATTCGCGGGAGCAGATCGAGGCCTTCGTGGCCACCAAGCCGCTGGCGGCGATCACGCCCGAGGATCCGGTCGGGAGCCTGGCCGAGGTGGTCAGCTACCTGAACCACTTCGCCAACACGATCCACCTGCTGGCCCTGCCGCGCGGGGCGCGGGTGCTGGACGTGGCCTGCGGGCCGGGCTGGGTGTCGCACTGGCTGACGCGGCTGGGCTATGAGACGACGGGCGTCGATATCTCGGACCAGTTCGTGGCCCTGGCCCGCCGGCGGCTGGCCGACGATCCTTGCCTGGCGCTGTCCGAGCAGCAACTGGAGGCGATGTTCGCCGTCGTAGATCTCGAACGTGAAGCGCTGCCGCCTGGGCTGGAGGGGACGTTCGACGCGGCGATCCTGGAATCGTGCCTGCACCACTTCGTCGATCCGATCGCGGCGCTGGAGAACATCCGCCGGGGCCTCAAGCCGGATGGCGTGGTGCTGATCATCGAGAGCGAGAACCGCCGGGGCCCGATCCGCGACGACTACATGAAGGTGATGCTGGAGACCCAGACCCTGGAGCGGCCCTATTCGCGCGAGCAACTTCTGGAGGTCCTGGCCCATGCGGGCTTGCCGGCCGTGGAGTTCTTCGGCGCGGTCAACGGCTTCTTCGCCCAGAGCGGCCAGGGCGGCTACGACCTGAGCCGGGAGCTGGCGCGCATCACCGCCGACGCCAATATTTGCGTTTGCGCCACGAACGAGGCGGCGCTGGCGCGGATCGTCCCGTCGCGTGCGGCCACGCGCGCAGAGCCGCCGCCGGTCGACGCCGGCATGGCCCTGGCCACGCGGCTGCGCGACCGGACGCCCGCCTGGGTTCGTCCGATCCTGCGTCCGTTCGGGAGGATGCTGCTGGCGTTGCGGCGCTAGGCCTTGGCCGGCTTGCGGCGGCGCGGCACCCGCACCACGGCCTCGCCGTCCATGATCAGGTCCTCGCCGACATAGCCGGCGCAGCGCAGCGTCACGCGGGCGCTCTCGGCGTCGATCGCGGCCACGGTGACGCGCGCGGTGACGACGTCGCCGATGCGGACCGGGCGATGGAAGGCCAGGGTCTGGGATAGATAGATCGCGCCGGCGCCGGGCAGGATGGTGCCGACCACGGCCGAGCCGAACGAGGCCGACAGCAGGCCGTGGGCGATACGGCCGCGATAGGCGGTCTTCGACGCGAAGGCCTCGTCCATGTGCACGGGGTTGAAGTCGTCCGACGCCTCGGCGAACAGGCCGATGCGTTGCTCCGTGACGGGGACGTGCTTTTCGGCGGTCATCCCGACGGACAGTTCGTCCAGGATGTAGCCGCCGGTGGGGTGAGGACCGATCATCCCACGCCGTTACCGGTCAAGGCGCGCCTTGGCCAGAGAAAACGCGCGATCGACGCTGCGAAGGCCTAACGCTGCGCCGAGGCGTAGGGCACGAACGGGCCCATGGCGACCGACGCCGCGACGCCGCGCATACCCCTGCCGCCCTGGTCGTAGAACGTCACGAATTCGTTGGCGCAGAGCGGCCCCTGGATGGCGCGGGTGTTGATGACCGCATCGCTATCCAGGTTCCCGGCCCCCTGGGTCGGACGGTTCACATAGATCTGGCCGTTCGACATCCGGTAGACGATCGCCGTCCGGTCGATGATCTGGACGCCACGGATCCTGGCGGCGTTGATGCAGGAGACGGGTTGGCCCGCCACGCGGCCGCTCATCAGGCGGTCCAAGCCAGCCTCGCCGCTGTCATCGCCGGCCATGGCGCTGGACGCCGTCGCCAGGATGGCCACCGTGATCAGGCCGTGAAGCATCTTACGCATGTTGCCGCTCCCTCTCGCGCCCGCCGGCGATGTCGGATCGCACGGCTCCAAGGAAGCCACTGTCCGCCCGCGCCACTATTAAGTCAACTTACGCGCGCGGACGATACTCAGGGTGGCGAAACCTTTACGGCTTCGGCTTGGCGTAGGGCACGAAGTCGCCGAGGTTCACGAAGCCGCGGGGGAAGCGCGACAGCGAGTCGATCAGGGTCACCGGGTCGGTCTTGCACAGCTGGGCCCCGATCGTGCGGGTCAGCAGGACGTCATCGTCGCGCAGGCTGTCGGCCCCGCCGCGCGGGCGGTTGACGTAATAGCGGCCGCCGGGACCGTTGTAGACGATGGCCGTGCCGTCGATGATCTGGCTGCTGTCGCTGCCATGCAGGTTGATGCAGGACACCGGCTTGCCGGCCACGCGACCTTCCAGCAGCTTGGCCAGCTTGGCCTCGCCCTTCGGGTTGGGGGCGTTCGACACGGTGGCGGCCAGCGCGCCAGAAGCGGTGGATAGGGCCGCCGCCAGAACCACGATCGCCGCCAGACCTTGAAGCATCGGACGCATGTCGCTCACTCCCTATTCGGCCGCGAGGGTCTCGGCGGCCTTTTCAGCGGCCTGGATCTCGGCCGCCTTCTTCTCAACGAGTTCGACGATGTGATCGATCATCCCGTCGTTGGATTGTTTGTGGTCGGGCTTGCCGGCCATGTAGACCATGCCCGCCCCGGCTCCGCCGCCGGTGAAGCCGATGTCGGTCATCAGGGCCTCGCCCGGGCCGTTGACCACGCAGCCGATGATCGACAGCGACATCGGCGTCGAGATGTGGGCCAGGCGGCCTTCCAGCGCTTCGACCGTCTTGATGACGTTGAAGCCCTGACGGGCGCACGACGGGCAGGCGATGATGTTGACGCCCCGGTGGCGCAGGCCCAGCGACTTGAGGATGTCGAAGCCGACCTTGATCTCCTCGACTGGATCGGCGGCCAGGCTGACGCGGATGGTGTCGCCGATGCCGGCCCACAGCATCGAGCCTATGCCGATCGCGCTCTTCACCGTGCCGGTGCGCAGGGCCCCGGCCTCGGTGACGCCCAGGTGCAGCGGGCAGTCGATGGCCTCGGCCAGCTGGTAGTAGGCGGCCACGGTCATGAACGGGTCGGACGCCTTCACCGAGATCTTGAACTCGTGGAAGTCGTGGTCCTGCAGGATGCGGGCGTGGTTGAGGGCGCTCTCGACCATCGCCTCGGGGCACGGCTCGCCGTACTTTTCCAAGAGTTCGCGCTCGAGGGAGCCGGCATTGACGCCGATGCGCATCGAGCAGCCGTGGTCGCGGGCGGCCTGGATGACGTCGCGGACGCGATCGGGCGAACCGATATTGCCCGGGTTGATCCGCAGGCAGGCCGCGCCGGCCTGGGCCGCCTCGATGCCGCGCTTGTAGTGGAAGTGGATGTCGGCCACGAGCGGGACCTTGGCCTCGCGGGCGATGGTCTTGAACGCGGCCGTGCTGTCGGTGTCGGGACAGCTGACCCGGACGATGTCGGCCCCGGCCTCTTCCAGCTGACGGATCTGCTCCAGCGTCGCGGCGGCGTCGCTGGTCAGGGTGTTGGTCATCGACTGGACGGTGATCGGCGCGTCGCCGCCCACCTCGACATTGCCGACGCGGATCTTGCGCGATTGCCGGCGCGTGATCATGCGCCAGGGACGGACGTGGGTGTGGTCAGCGGCCATGGAGGTAATTTAGAGGGTGTTGGGGTCGGATAGAAGGGCTTCTCCCGCCCTCGCTCCGTTTTCCCCTCCCCCGCTTCCACTTCTCCGTCTCCCCGGCGAAAGCCGGGGCCCAGATTCATCCGGAGAGGCTGGGGATGACGCGCCTACGGGCCAAGACAAACCCGCACACGCTCGCGGGTTCGATCTGGGCCCCGGCTTTCGCCTGGGAGGCGGATTTATTGTTGGCGCGGAGCAGCCGCCGGAGCCGCAGCCGCAGCCGCAGCCGCCGGAGCCGCCACCGGCGCCGGGATCAGCTTGGCCACCGCCGTCTGGTTCGAGGTCAGCCGGCCCGTCAGCCGCCCGTTGTAATAGACCTCGAACAGGCTCGGCTCGACCACGTCCAGGATCAGGCCCGGGGTGCGCGGCGCGCGATAGGCGTCGCCGGCCGACAGCCAGCGGGTCATGTGGATGCTGCCGTCCGCGCGGCGCACGGTCAGGGCGCCGGCCTTGTGGGCCTGGATCAGCACGCCCGAGGCTTCCTGCGGCGTCGCGCCCAGCACTTCGCCCTTGAGCTTGAACGGCGCGCCAATCACCAGCTGGTGGTTCGGATCGAGGGTTCCGGCCTTGGCCTCGGCCTCGGCGCGGGCCTTGGCGGCGGCGTTGGCGGCGTCGACCGAACCGCCATTGGCGGCGGCGTCGTCCAGGCCGGGGGTCTTGTAGGGATCGGGCGTGGTGCTCTCGACCGGAGCCGGCAGCGGCGAGCCCAGAGCGACCTGGGTGTTGCTGGCGTGCGACTGGACCTGGGTCGAGACGGCGGCCGGAGCCACCTGTTGCGGCGGCTCTTCCTTGGTGATGGCGCGCTGGGCGACGTTCCACAGCAGGATGGCGCCGATCACCAGCAGGCCGCCGGCGAAGATCATGGCCAGGCGCGGGTCGCGCTCGCGGCGCACACCGACCGGCGCGCGCAGCTCGACGCCCTCGTCCGGGCTGTCGTTCTTGAAGCGGGTCACGGCCGCCTCGGCGTCCAGGCCCAGCAGGCCGGCATAGGCGCGGACATAGCCGATGGTGAACGGACGCGAGGGCAGGTCCTCGAGGCGCATGTCCTCCAGCGCCTCGATATAGCTCTGGCGGATGCGGGTGCCGTCGGCGACGTCCTGGGTGGTCAGGCCGCGGAATTCGCGAGCCGCCTTCAGGGCCAGGCCGATGTCGGCGCCCTCATCCAGCGAAGGCTGCGCGACGGCGATCGGCGCATCGTCCGCATCGGCGTCCGTGACGAGATGCAAACGCCTCACGTTGCCCGTATCCAGCGGCATGTTCGACCAAACGCCCCAAAAATCGCGCCGCGCGCGAAGCGCGGAGCCCCCCACTCCCGTATCACACGGAAGTCTTAACAACTGTTTGTGGATATCAAACTAAGTAGCCGGATTCAATGTACTAAACGGTGACGCTTGGTTAACGGCCAAGGTTTCGTCACACCGCCACGTAGAGCTTCCGCGCCAGGGTTTCGATCTCGCCACGGAGCGATCCGCCCGAGCCCTTCAGCAGCGCCTCGACATTGCGTCGGGCGGCCTCGCGATCCAGCGACAGGACCATCTGCTTGACCGGGCCGATACCGGCCGGCGGCATGCTAAGCCCTTCAAATCCCAGGGCGACCAGGGCGAAGGCCTCGAGCGGACGACCGGCCATCTCTCCGCACACGGACACCGGCGTGCCCGTGTCGGCGCAGGCCTGCTGGATGGTCTTCAGGGCCCGCAGGGCGGCCGGCGACAGCGGATCGTAGCGGTCCGAGACCTTGGGGTTACCCCGGTCGGCGGCGAACAGGTACTGCATCAGGTCGTTGGTGCCGACCGAAACGAAGTCGGTCATCGGCAGCAGTGCGTCCAGATGCCACAGCAAGGACGGGGCCTCGATCATCGCCCCGACGTCCAGGCGCGCGGGCGCCGGGCGGCCACGCTTCAGGGCCCAGGCGACTTCCTGATCGACGAACGAGCGCGCGGCGCGGAACTCGTCGACATTGGCCACCAGCGGGAACATCACCTTCAAGGGGCGACCGGCGGCGGCCTTGATCAGGGCGCGGATCTGCATGCGCAGCAGGGCCGGACGGTCCAGGCCCATGCGCACGGCGCGCCAGCCCAGGGCCGGATTGTCCTCGCGCTCCAGCTCCATGTACGGCAGCAGCTTGTCGCCGCCGAGGTCGAGCGTGCGGAAGGTCACCGGCATGCCGTTGGCGGCCTCCAGCACCTTCTCGTAGAGCGCCGTCTGGGCCTCCAGGCGCGGCAGCTCCTCGGCGACCATGAACTGGAACTCGGTGCGGAACAGGCCGATGCCCTCCGCGCCCGTCTCGGCCAGGATGTCGAGGTCGACGGCGAGGCCCGCGTTCATCAGCAGGCTGATCTTGGCCCCGTCCTTGGTGATCGGCGGGGTGTCGCGCAGGCGGGCGAACTCGGCCTTGCGCTGGGCGCGGACCTCCATCCGAGCCTTCAAGGCCTTGATGACGTCCGGTCGCGGCCGCAACCAGGCCTCGGCCGTCTCGGCGTCGACCACCACGGGATCGCCCTCGCTGACGCGGTCGCGCAGGCCGGCCAGGCGGCCGACGCAGGGGATGTCCAGCGCCCGGGCCACGATGCCGGCGTGGCTGGCGGCGCTGCCCTCTTCGAGCAGGATGCCTTTCAGCTTGGTGCGGTCGTATTCCAGCAGGTCGGCGGGCCCAAGGTTCCGGGCGATCAGGATCGCGTCGTCGGGCAGCACCCGCACCGCATGGACGTCGCCCGACAGGTGGCGCAGCAGGCGGTCGTTGAGGTCTTCTAGGTCGTGCAGCCGCTCGCGCAGATAGGGGTCGCGGGCCTGGCCCAGGCGCGCGCGGTGCTCGGAGCGGACGCGCTCGACGGCGGCCTCGGCGGTCAGGCCCGAGCGCACGGCCTCGTTCAACGACCGGTTCCAGCCGCGATCGTGGGCGAACAGGCGGTAGGTCTCCAGCACCTCGTACGAGGCGCCGACCAGACCGTGCTGGCCCTCCAGCATCTGGTCGATCTGGGTCTGCAGCGCCTCGATGGCGTAAGAGAGCCGGGCCTCCTCGGCCAGGGCGTCGTCGGACAGCAGGGTCTCGGGCGCGACCGGCTGCTCGTGCAGCACGGCGACGCCATACGCGAGGCCTTCCGCGAACCGCGAACCCTTCAGCCGCTCGGGCTTATGGGGCGCCAGCTCGACGTCCTTCAGCTCGTCGGCGCCCAGCAGTTCGCTGGAGCTGACCATCTCGGCCAGCACCATGGCGATGATCTGGAGATCCTCGACCTCCTCCTCGTCATAGGTGCGCTCGGTGCGGTTCTGGACGACCAGCACGCCGATCGAGCGGCCGCCGCGCAGCAGCGGCACGGCCAGGAAGGCGTGGTAGGGGTCTTCGCCGGTTTCCGGGCGGTACGAGAACTGCGGATGGCTGGCGGCGTCGGACAGGTTCAGTGGCCGGCCCAGGCGCATGGTCTCGCCGACCAGGCCCTCGCCCGGCTTGAGCCGCGTGACGTGGACGGCCTCCCGGGCCAGACCTTCGGTGGCGAACAGTTCGAGATCGTTCGAAGCGCGGCGCAGATAGATCGAGCAGACTTCCGCCACCATCGAGATGGCGATGGTGCGCACCACCATGTCGAGCTTGGCCTGGGCGGGACCACCGCCGGCCATGGCCTCGCGAATCTGCCGAAGCAGGCTGCGGGGTCCTCGAACGGCCATGCCGGATGCCGCCATCTCGTCTGCGCGCGCTCCCTAGTGCGGATCACGGTCTAGCCCAGCTTCGAACGCCAGGGGTTAAGACCGGTCTCTTCTCAGGATGGGGCTACAGCAGATTTGGCATCGGGGCCAGCGGCTCGGATCAACCGAACGTCGATTAGGTGTGAGGGCACGAAAAAGCGCCGCCCGCCTTTTTGCGTTTATCCCGAGGCGACGCGAAAAAGCGCCGCCCCGGGTGGGGGCGGCGCAGTTGCACGCTCGGGGAGGGATCGGAACTCGAGCGGCTATAGACGGGACCTAGCGGCGATAGCCGTAGGCGTAGTGGTCGTTCCGGTAGCCGCCGCGGTCGTAGCGGTTGTCGTAACCGTAGCGGCTGTTGCTGTAGCGGTTGTCGTTGTAGCGGTTGTCGTAGCCGTAACGCGGAGCGCTGCGGTACGACTGGCTGTAGCGACGGTCGTACTTGCTCTTGGCGGTCGTCGCGCCCAGGGCCGCGCCGGCGACGGCGCCGATGGCGACCGCGTCGGTCTTGCCGTCGCCGATCGCGGCGCCGGCCAGACCACCGATCACGGCGCCGATGACGGCGCGGTTGGTCTTCTCGCCGGCGAAGGCGGCCGAGGCGGGGGCGACCAGCGCGCCGGTGATGGCGACAGCGACGATGGTCTTGGTGAACTTGCCGATGGTCTTCATGGCAGGGCTCCTAACTTTCGAAGCGTCGCCCTGTGCGGCGCTGTTGATGTCCTTTGTAGAGGGGCCTGCCTGAACCTGATTTGAACCGCGCTGTTCAGGTTCGGTTTATGTACGAAAAAAGTTTGGGAGCTCTCCGCTGCTACCATTCTCCCGTCTCCCCGGCGAAAGCCGGGGCCCAGATGGAGGAGCGCTGGGGTGGGTTCTATGAGCGCTGCGTTCTTCCAATCATCCCCAGCGCCATGAGATCTGGGCCCCGGCTTTCGCCGGGGAGACGGGGAAGAGAGGCGAATGAAGGTTAGCCCGCCGCCAACACGTCCTTAGCCGGCCGATGCAGCCGCACAGACCACAGCACCCCGGCCAGCATCAGCACGATCGCCGCCGTCTCCAGCCCCTTCGGCCAGCGGCCCTCGTGCAGGAAGCCGTAGAGCAGCGCGAACAGGGTCTCGAACACGATCAGCTGGCCCGACAGGCTGAGCGGCAGCAGACGGCTGGCCGCGTTCCACAGGCCATTGCCGATCACCGAGGCGCCGATCGCCACCGCGAAACTGACCAGCCAGAACCAGCCCCAGGCCGCCGGCGCATGGACCTTGCCGCCCAGCGCGAACGCCGGGACCACCAGCGCCAGCGACAACAGCCCCGTCACGAGGCCCGACAGCAGCGACCACTCGTGGCTGCTGAACTTCGGCGTCGCGGCCAGGCGGCGGGCGTTCCAGACGGCATAGGCGGTCCACATGGCGAGCGCCAGGGTCGCGCCCAGCACGCCGACCACCTGCCGGCCGATGCCGACGCCCTGGCTCTGCGTGAACACCGAGACGTTGATGCAGACCCCGCCGGCGACCACCAGCGCCAGCGGCAGGGCCAGCTGGCGCAGCGGAACGCCCTCCCCCGGCTTGGCGCCCGCCAGGGTCACGGTCACCGGCAACAGGCCGATGATCAGCGACGCCAGCGCTACGCCCGAACTCTGCACCGAGACCGACAGGCCGACATAGTAGATCAGGTTGCCCAGCAGGCTGAGCGCGGCCAGATCGCGCCAGTCCTTGGCCGTCATCTTGCCCATCACCGCCTTCCACGACGGCGCCAGCAGCACCGCCGACGCCAGGCCGTAGGCGATGTAGCGGCCGGCCGTCATCTGCAGCGGCGTGAAGGCGGCCAGTAGCTTCGGCGCCAGGAACACCCCGCCCCAGAATGCGCCGGCGATCAGGCCGAACAGCAGGCCCAGAAGGAGGTTACGGGAGGAGCTCATGGGCCCCGAGTTAGCAGGCGCGACGCGGCCTGGCTTGGCGAAAGCTCCCGCAGCTTTGGCGAACTCTCTTGGAGGTTGACTCTCAGGTAGAGTGATGGCGCAATCCAACCTTAGGTAAAATCAGGAGGGTTGAATGAAGTCTCGTCGCGAATTGATGTTCGGCGCCGCTGGTCTCGGCGCGCTGCTCGCAGCCACGTCCGCCCAGGCCCGGACCCTGACCGCCAGCGCCTCGCCCAGCACGCTCACTGGCGCCGGCTGGCCGCCGACCGATCCCACCTACGTCACCGTCAGCGGCGGCACGCCGCCCTACAGCTACGCGTGGGTGCACACCGGCGGCACCGGCTATGTCTACGCCAATGACCCGGCCGGTGATTCCACAACCTTCTATTGGAACGGCCCATGGGGCGGCCCGCCGAAGGACTCGCGCTGGGTCTGCGTGGTGACCGACGCCGCCAGCCAGACGGCGACCACCAACACCGTCACGGTCACCTTCGACCCGACGATCTAGGGCTAGCGCCGCTTTCGCCAGGCGCCGGGGGTGACGCCCAGGCTCGCCCTCATGCGCTTGGTGAGACCGCTCTGATCGCCGTGCCCCGTGCGCACGGCGATCTCGGCGATCGACAGGGACGTGTCGGACAGCAGGCGCTGGGCCGCTCGCAGACGGGTGTCGGAGAGGGCCCCGTGCGGCGTGGTTCCATAGGCGTCGGCGAAGCGGGCGAAGAACCGGCTCTGGCTCATGCCGGCCTCGGCGGCGAGGTCGCGGACGGTCAGCGGCTGGTCGTAGCGGGCCTCGATCATCGCCGCGGCCCGGGCCAGGCGCGGATCGACGCTGATCGGCGCGGCGGACAGGCCGCGCAGCAGCAGGGGCGTCCAGAGGCTGGCGACGCCGGTCTCGATGGCGCCGGGCGCCTCGCCGGCCAGGTATTCCAGAAGGCCGCGCACGGCGCCGGTGACCGGGGCGAACGGCCGCTCCCGCAGGCGCTCGAACGGCGCCATCAGCGCGCCGCCGATGTCGGCGACCACGAACAGGTTCTCGCCTTGAGCCGCGAAGGTGTGGCTGACGCCGGGCGGCACGACCGCCGCCCGGCCCGGATCGACCCGGCCGCCCTTGCCGTCGATCTCCATCTCCAGCACGCCCCGGCGCGGCAGCACGATCTGGTCGAAGCCATGCGCGTGCGGCGGCGCGTCCTCGCCATAACGGCGGAACGAGAGTTCGGCGGGGAGACGGAGGTGGGAGAGACGGGGATCGAGTGGAGCTACCCGTGCCCCGGCAAGGCCAGCGGCTCATCGGCATCCGCCACCAGCTTGCGGGCCTGCTCGAGGGCGGCGTCGATGTCGGTCTCGATGAACTCGACCTCGAGGTCGGTCAGCGGGTGCGGGGCGGCGACGACATTGCGGAGATAGGCGCGCTTCTCCGTCGCGGTCATGGTCCACCAGCCGACGGTGTGGCCTTCCTCGATGACCGCGTCGCCCATGGCCAGCAGGTCGTCGGTGTCGAAGATCGGCTGGCCGGGCTTTTCCGGGAACCACTGGCCGTCGTCCGGCAGGGCCTGGTCCAGCTGGTTCAGCAGCGCCGCCAGCCACGGGCTGATCAGCAGCGGCTTCTCGTAGCCGTCACCGAACTTGGCGCGCAGCAGCAGGTCGTAGAGCAGGTCCAGCCCGGCGTCGCCGTGGAAGGTGACGGTCTTGGCGTCGGGATCGAACTTGAAGACGTCAGGCATGGGGCGCCATTCTCTATAGGTTGAGAGCACGCCCCTGGCGTGCTCTCGGGGGCTCGGAGCCCCTCATAACGTCCGAACGCGACGTTTTGTAGATGCTCAAGATCCTCCCCTCTTGGGGGAGGTGGCCCGGAGGGCCGGAGGGGGCAGCGCGGCATAGGCCGAGCAGGCCCCCTCAGTCGCTCCGCGACAGCTCCCCCAGAGGGGGGAGCAGCTTACAGCTGATCCAGCCCGTACACCGCGTGCAGCGCCCGCACGGCCAGTTCGGTATAGGCCGCGTCGATCAGGACCGAAATCTTGATCTCCGAGGTCGAGATGACCTGGATGTTGATGTTCTTCTCGGCCAGGGCCTGGAACATCGATTGGGCGACGCCCGCGTGCGAGCGCATGCCGACGCCGATCACCGACACCTTCGAGACGTCCTCGTCGACGGCGACGTCCTCGAAGCCGATTTCCTTCTGGGCGGCGCGGACGATCTCGACGGCGCGGGCGGCGTCACGCTTGCCGACCGTGAACTCCATGTTGGCGGTGTCGGCGCTGCGGGCGCGCGACTGCACGATCATGTCGACGTTCACATTGGCGTCGGCGAGGCGGCCGAAGATCTGCGAGGACACGCCCGGATGGTCGGGCAGGCCCAGCAGGGTGATCTTGGCTTCGTCGCGGCTGTAGGCGACGCCCGAGACGATGCGCTTTTCCATGATTTCTTCCTCGTCGCAGACGATCGTACCTTGGCCCGGGGCTTCGCCCGGTTCGACGAAACTCGACAGCACCCGCACCGGGACGCGATGGGCCATGGCCATCTCGACCGAGCGGGTCTGCAGCACCTTGGCCCCCAGCGAGGCCATTTCAAGCATCTCTTCGTAGCTGATCTTGGCCAGGCGCTTGGCCTTGCTCTCGATCCGCGGGTCGGTCGTGTAGACGCCGTCCACGTCCGTATAGATGTCGCAAGCGCCCTTCACGGCCGCGGCGATGGCCACGGCGGAGGTGTCCGAGCCGCCCCGGCCCAGGGTGGTGATGCGCTGGCCCGTGGTCACGCCCTGGAAGCCGGCGATGACGGCGATCTCGCCGGCCTCGAAACAGGCTTCCAGATTGGCCGGCGGGATGTCCTCGATGCGGGCGCGGCCGTGGGCCTCGTCCGTGATGATCGGCACCTGCCAGCCCAGGAACGAGCGAGCCTTGTGGCCCATGTTGCGCAGGGTCATGGCCAGCAGGCCGGCGGTTACCTGCTCGCCCGAGGCGACGATGGCGTCGTATTCGTCGTCGGATTCCGGAAGGCCCGCCGCCGCGCGGCCCGCGCCGTCGGTCCAGGCGACCAGCTCGTTGGTCTTGCCCGACATGGCCGAGACGACCACCGCCACCTGTTTGCCCGTCGCGACCTCGGCGGCGACCAGGCGCGCCACCCGGCGAATGCGCTCCAGGTCGGCGACGGAGGTGCCGCCGAACTTCATCACCAAGCGAGACACGTGCCTGTCACCTCGAAAACCGGTCAATTCTTGCGCGGAAGCCGGTGCATCGCCCCCGCCCGCGCAAGCCGCCGCCTTCTAGCGGCGTTGATGCGGCGCCGCAATGCTCCCGAGCGTTATTTTCGTGACGCCGAAACGTCCGGGACCGGCGGAACCGTGAAGGCCACCACCTGGCGCGTGGCGCGGTTGACGCCCCACAGCGTGCGCTTCTGGAAAGGATCCCAGGCGATGGCCTGCCCCTCGACCGGAATCGAGAAGGTCGCCTTCAGGTCCAGGGTCGCTCCGCCCTCGGTCGGGATGGCCAGGGCGTACATCTCGGGCCGGTCGTGGCCGGTGATGTAGAGCAGGCCGTCGTCGCCGAACCCGCCGCCCGAGCAGCTGTAGGGGGCCATCCGCTCCAGCACCGCCGCCGGCAGGGCATAGGCCCCGACGCGCCGCCACTGGTCGTCATATTTGACCAGCGTGGTCCAGCGATGGTCGCGGTTCGGCTCGCCGCCCTTGGCGTCGTAGTTGGCGAACATCGCCCACCAGAAGCCGTCGTGGCGGTCGATCCAGGTCAGCGAGCCGATGCCCGGCCCGATCGGGATGGTCCGGGTGTGGGTCATCTTGACGGGATCGAACACCTCGACCGCGCTGTTCTGCGGCACGCTGGGATAGTTCGAGCCCGCGCAGACCAACTCCTTGCCGACGATCAGGCAGGCGTTCAGGTGCTTGAAGCGGACGGGATCGCCCTTCCACTCGGCCTGCTTGACGGCGCTGGCCTTGTCGTAGCGGGCGATGGTCCCGTTATCGATGGCGTAGAGGTGCGTCTTGTCCGCCGCCACGCCCTGGTTGGCCTCGGGGGCGTCGAGACGGCGGGTCTCCACCGTCTTCAGAGCGGGCTCCTGGGCCATGACCGGCCCGCCCGCGAGGGACAGGACGGCCAGGCCGAGGAGAGTGGCGGCCTTCAGGCTCACCATTTCGCCGACAGGCCTGCGTACCAGGTCGCGCCGTAGCGCTCGTAGCCGATGATCCAATCCGGTCGCTTCCCTTGATATTCCCACAGGACTTCGTCGTTGAGGTTCTGCCCCTCGACGAAGACGGAGATGTGACGGTTGATCTTGTACGACGCCTTCAGGTCCACGCGTGTGTACGTGTTGAAATAGGTGTCGCCGACCCGGTCCTCGCCGATGGTGTCGAGATAGGCGCCGGTGCGGTGGATGCCCAGCACCGCCTGGACCCCGTACTTCTGATAGAAGAGCTGGCCGCCATAGATGGTGTTCGACTGCTTGGGGAACGGCAGCTTGTCGGTGCGGTCGGGGACCTTCAGGTCCGAGCCGGTGAAGGTGGCGTTGGCCCCGATCCCCAGGCCGCCCAGCGCGCCCGGCAGCCTGTTGAACTGCTGGCGCCAGGCCAGTTCGACGCCGTGGATCGAGCCCTTGTCGGCGTTGCGCGGCTGGCTGTAGCCGAACGTGGTGTAGGTCCGGTCGCCGTAGCGGTAGTCCAGGAAGCTCTCACTGAAGTTGAAGATCGGGTTCTTGATCTCCTTGTTGAACGCCCCCAGCGACAGCTGGCCGCCGCGCGCGAAGTACCATTCGGCCGAGAAGTCGAGATTGGTCGACTTGTACGGCTTGAGGTTCACATTGCCCTCCGACAGCCCGGCCGAGAACGTGCCCGGCACGATCGGGCTCTCGACGACGTCGAAGCTGCCGCCCGGCGACAGCTGCGGATATTGCGGCCGGCCGATGGTCTGGGTGGCCGAGAAGCGCACCACGACTTCGCGGCTGGGGTCGAAGCGGACGTGCAGGTTGGGCAGCACGTCGACATAGTCGCTCTTGGTGCGCTGCTTCTGGACCGTGTTGCCGTTCATCAGGCGATAGCCCTCGGCGTCGGTGGCCGTGCGCTCGACGCGGACCCCGCCCAGCACCGACCACTTGCCAAAGCCCAGCTTGGCCATGGCGTAGCCGGCCGCGACCTCTTCCTGGACGTCGTAGTCGCTGAGCGTGTTGTTCGACAGCGTGGTGATGGGGTCGATCAGGAACTTGGCGGTGTTCAGGTTCTGCGCGGTCCAGGCCTCGATCGAGGCGCTGATCGTCACCGGGTTCTCGTAGACGCGGTTGCCGATGAAGCTGCGGGTCGGCGCGCCCTGCAGGCCGAAGTCGGCCAGGGTGAAGCGGTTGGCCGCCGCCGAGGCGCGGGCGTACTGGGTGATGTTGACGTCCTGGACCTTCTCGCTGGAGCGGTACTTCAGGCCGAACTGCACATAGCTGCCCTCGCCGATGGAGAGCTCGCGCTTCAGGTTCAGCTTGCCGGCCCAGATGGTCTCGTCGCCGGTGCTGTTCTGGTAGGTGTACTGGCGAAAGCCCATGGCCGAGGCGGGCAGCTCGACCTGCGGAACCGCCGTGTACAGCAGGTCGGACATGTCGAAGTTCGTCGTGACCGGCGAGCCCCGGAACTGCCACACGCCGTTGGGATTGCGCAGCTCGTTGCGGCCGTAGGCGACGTCCCAGTCGATGTCCCACGCGCCGCGATCGTGCTGGCCGCCGACCGAGGTCGACAGCACCGACTTGTCCTTGTGGTCCAGGCGCAGGTCCTGACGGCGCTCGCCGCCGGTCGACGTCCCGACGCCGTCGCCGGTGAACTTGATCAGATTGCCGGTGACCTGGGCGGCGGTGGCGAAGTCCAGGCGATAGCGCTGGCGGTACTCGTTCTCCTTGAACGAGCTGTAGAGGGCCCGCAGGTAGACGCGGTCCTGCTCGCTGGGGCGGTATTCGATCGAGCCGTTCACGCCCAGGCGCTTACGATCCAAGTCGTAGGTCGTGTATTTGATGTTGGTCGGCATGCCGCGCGTGGCGCCGGGCACCTCGCGCCAGTCGTCCGGATAGAGGCCGTAGGTACGATAGTCGCGGTCCGAATAGTTGATCCCGACCAGCACGCCCCACTTGTCGCCGAACACCTTGCCGACATTGAACTCGCCGGCGAACGGGGTCTTGTGGTTCAGCTCCTGCCAGCCGACCTGGCTGGAGGCGCGCAGCATCTGGCCGCCCTTCACGTCGAACGGGCTCTGGGTGACCAGGTTGATGGTGCCGCCCACGGCCTGGGCGTCCATGTTGGCGGTGACGGCCTTGATCACCTCGATGCGCGACGTCAGCTGGCCGCTGACCACGTCCAGCGGGATGGCGCGGCTGTTGCTGTCGGGCGAGCCCAGCTCGACGCCGTTCAGGGTGACGTTGTTCAGCGCCCCGTCGACGCCGCGGATCGAGACGTAGCGGCCCTCGCCCTGGTCGTACTTCAGGCCCACGCCCGGCAGGCGCTCGACGCTCTCGGCCGCGTTCTTGTCGGGCATCTGGCCCATCTCGTCGGCCGAGATGGCGTCGGTGACGCCGTCGGCGTCGTGCTTGTGGTCGATCGAGCGCTGCTCGGACAGGCGCTGGCCGATCACCAGGACCTGATCGACCGCGTGGTCCGCGCCCGCAACCTGCCGAGACACCAGGGTGATGGTCCGCCCATCGTCCGAGGCGATGGTCAGGTCGGTCCCGGCCAGCAGACGGCGGAGGGCCTCGCGGACCTCGATGTCGCCCTTGACGGCCGCCACGCGCTGACCGGCGACGGCCTCGCCGGCCACCAGCACCTGGACGCCGGCCTGGCGGGCGAAGTCCGGCACGCCGGTGGCGGCCGGCTGGGCCGCGACGTTGAAGCTGCGCACCTGGGCATAGGCCGGCGCGGCGACGGCCACGACGGCGCTGCTGGCCAGAAGAGCCAAGGCAAATCGAGAATAGTGCATCGGTGTCGCCCCTCGCGATGAAGTGTTCTTCACCGCTAGAGACGAGCCGGCGAAAATTCTCCGCGCGGCTTTTTCGACAAGCTTTTGCGACAAGGCCTGTGGATGATTCCGCTAGTCGGCGCGGAGCACGATCTCGCCTTTGCGCGCCTCGGCGCGGGCGTCGGTTATTTTCGTCAGGGCACGAACGAAACCTTCGGGATCGTTGGCCTGGAACGCGCCGACCAGCCGCCGCCGGCCCAGGGCCTCGTCCTCGACCACCAGCTTGACGTCGTTGTAGCGGTTGAACTCGGCCACCGCCTCTTCCAGCGTGCGGTCCTCTAGCATAATCAGCCCGTCCTTCCAGGCCAGCAGGCGCTGGGCCCGGACCTCGCCGATGCGGTCGATGGCAGGCGCGCGCAGCGGCTCGGAGGAGAGGAAGGCCTTGTCGCCGGCGTTCAGCCGCAGCACCGCTCGCTCGGCGTGGACGTTCCAGGCGGCGACCACGCCCTCGGTCACCACCACCTCGGCCCCGCCCTCGCGCTGGCGCACCGAGAAGGCCGTACCCACGGCCTGCACCCGCAGGTCGCCCAGGGCCACGGTGAAGGGCCGCGACGGGTCCTTGGCGACCTCGAACCAGGCCTCGCCGCGCGCCAGGCGCACGCCGCGCCGCTTGCGGCCGATGGCCAGGTCCAGGCGCGAGTCGGTGTTGACCACCGCCAGGCTGCCGTCCGACAGCGGCGCGCGCAGCACCTCGCCCCGGGCGGTGACCACCCGCTCGGACATCCGCCAGCTCCACAGGCCGGCCAGCCCTGCCCCGCCAGTGACCAGGCCAGCCGCGATCGCCGCCCGGCGCGAGGTGGGCTTGCGCACCGGCGGCGCGGCCGGCTCGGTGCGAGCCTCGGCCAGGGCCCAGGCGGCCTGGGCGCGGACATAGGCCCCGTGATGGCGACGGTCCTGCGCCAGCCAGGCGTCCAGCGCCTGGGCGTCGTCGCGCGACAGGGCTCCCGCGTCCACGCGCGCCACCCAGTCGGCGGCCAGGCCGTCGATGGTGTCGGAATCGTTGGCGGGAGGGCTCATGAGGTCGAACGTCGGCTGGTCGTGGCGTAGGGCTGGTCTGCATCGCCGGAAACGGTCTCCAACACCAGCCGTACGCCGCGCGCGACCTCCTTTTCGACGGTGTTCTCGGAGACGCCCAGGCGGCCGGCGATCTCGCGCTGCGAATAGCCGTAGAACTTGCGCAGGGTGAAGATCTCGCGGCACAGGGCCGGCATCACCTGCACCACCTCGCGCACGGCCTCCAGCCGACGGCGGTGGGCGGTGATCTGTTCGGGCGACGGGGTCTCGTCGATCAGGCTCTCGGCGTCGAACACCGACAGGGCCTGGAAGCGGACCACGCGCTTGCGGCGGATCTGCTCGATGACGATGTTGCGGGCCGTGGCGATGAAATAGGCCCGCCCCGAGCTGACCCCGCCGGTCCGCGCGCCCGCGATCCGGCTGTAGGCCTCCTGGATCACGTCATCGACCTCGACGTCCGGGAAGCGGCGGCGCAGCCAGGCGCGGACGTCCGGCTCGTGCGGCAGCACCTCGGCGGCGATCCAGGCCAGGTTGGGCGGTGGCGCGGAGATGGCGAAACCCCCGTTTCTGCGAAGCGTCGCCCTTAGCGGCGGTTTGTGACGGTTCGTGCACGCCTCCCCCGTTTCCCCGGCGAAAGCCGGGGCCCAGATCGAACCTTGGGCGGACGAAGTCTTGGCGCCGCCGTATCTCGGATCATCCCCAGACTCTCCGGATGAATCTGGGCTCCGGCTTTCGCCGGGGAGACGGAGAGAGGGGAGGTTTAGTTTGGGACTTCGCTGCTCTAGAACACCGCCCATGACGCAAGCAGCCGCCCCCTCCTGGAGCATCGACCCCGCCGACGTGGCGCGCTTTTCGGCGATCGCCGCCGAGTGGTGGGACCCCAAGGGCAAGTTCGCGCCGCTGCACGTGTTCAACCCCTGCCGTCTGGCCTTCATCCGCGAGGAGGCCCTGGCCCGCTTCGAGCGCGACGGCAATCTGCGCCAGCCGTTCGAGGGGCTCACCTTGCTCGATATCGGCTGCGGCGGCGGGCTGCTGTCCGAGCCGATGGCGCGGCTGGGCTTCGCCGTCACCGCCGTCGACGCCTCGGAGAAGAACATCAAGACCGCCGCTGCCCACGCGGCCGAACAGGGGCTGGAGATCGGCTACCGCCCCGCCACCGCCGAGCAGCTGCTGGCCGAGAGCGCGGGGCCGTTCGACGTGGTGCTGACCATGGAGGTCATCGAGCACGTCGCCGATCCGGGCGAGTTCCTGCGCACCTGCTCGCGGCTGCTCAAGCCCGGCGGCCTGATGATCGTCGCCACCCTGAACCGCACGCTGAAGGCCCTGGCGCTGGCCAAGATCGGCGCCGAATACGTGCTGCGCTGGGTGCCGCCCGGCACCCACGAGTGGAAGCAGTTCCTCAAGCCCGAGGAGCTGCGCGCCTTCCTGGCCAGCGAGCCCGTCCAGATGCACGGCCCGTTCGGCGTGGCCTACAATCCGCTGACCGGCCGCTGGAGCCGCTCGGCCGATGTCGACATCAACTACATGATGACCGTCACCAGGGACTGACCAAGGGTTGAAACTGCGTAGATCCGGGAACTTCGGCCTCTGGCGGGGCTTTTCTCCGCCAGGGACAGAAACCCGGATTGGCGACCCAACTGTCGGGGGTCGGCCGTCGATCCGTTCGTGTGGGAACGGAGACTCGAAATGACTTCCAAGACCATGGCCGCCGTGCTGGCCGCCACCGTGGCCTGCGGCGCGATCGCCCCGGCCTTTGCTCAAGATTCCGCGTATCAGCGCAGCCTGCAGAACTACGACGCCCAGCGGTCAAACTACTACGACAAGGTGGCCGAGTATCAGGACCGCCAGGAAGCCTACGAGCGCGACCGCGCCAACTACATCCAGAATCGCGACGACTATGACCGTCGCTACGGCCGCGGCGCCTATGACCGCCGCAACCCCAGCTATGCCGAGCGCTATCGCGTCGCCCAGTACCGCGACAGCGCCGCCTACTATTCCGAACAGGCCGAGTTCGAGCGGGCCCGCGCCAACTACGAGCGCGCCCGCTACGACTACGACCGCCGCAATGGTGATGGGTCCTATGACCGCCGCCACCGCGCCGAGGCCGACCGCTTCCGCACCAGCGGCGTGAGCCAGGCGTCGGGCTATGATGTGGGCCGCGAGCAGTGGGAGCGCGATCGCGACCGCTACTATTCGGCTCGCGACGACTACGACCGTCGCTACGGCAATGGCGCCTATGACCGCCGCAACCCGGGCGAAGGCGCGCGCTACGCCGCGCCCTATGCCGGGGCCTACAGCATCGACACCAGCGCCAACGTCAACTACCCGAGCGACTGCCGTCAGGACGCCAAGAAGAACGCCACCGTCGGCGGCGTGATCGGCGCCCTGGCCGGCGCGGCCCTGGGCTCGAACGTCGCCGCCCGCAACGCGCGCCCCGAGGGCACCGTCCTCGGCGCCCTGGTCGGGGCCGGCGTCGGCGCGGCCGTGGGCAACGCCTCGGCCAAGTGCGACACGCGCGGCAACTACTACAGCTATGAGCAGACCCAGCCCTATCGCTACAGCGACGGCCGCTACGCCACCGCCAGCGAACGCTGCCGCCTGGCTCCCGCCCCGACCGAGTACAACGGTCGCGTCGAGCAGCGCTATGTGCGCGTCTGCCCCGACGCCGACGGCCGCTATCGCGTCGAGGGCTGATCCCGAACGTAAGACCCAGGCTTGACGGTCGGATGCCCGACTTTCTGGAAACCGGCCGTCAGCTTGGGCGTTACGTCACCGAGGGATCTAGAAAAACAATTATTGGAGAGCTCGCCATGCGCGCCCGCCTGAAGACCATCGTCCTGGCCACCGTCGTCGGTTTCACCGTCAGCTCGGTCGCCATCACCGCCGCCGAAGCCCAGAACCGCCGTGAGCGCGTCCTGGTCTGCAACAAGTCCAAGGCCAAGAACGGCGCCGTCATCGGCGCGCTCGGCGGCGCCCTGCTGGGCAACACCGTCGCCGGCCACGGCAACAAGACCGAAGGCGCCCTGCTGGGCGCCGGCGTCGGCGGCCTTGCCGGTCACGAGATCGGCAAGAACAAGAAGAAGTGCCACTACGAGTACCGCTATCGCTAACCGCTAGCCGGTACGGATAGACAAAAGGGCGTCGGACTTCGGTCCGGCGCCCTTCGTGTTTTAAGACGACCTTGAGACTTGCCCGCGACCTTTAGGGGCGATGGCGCAGTCCGAAATCTCTCCCACCCCCGGGGCCGATCGCCGCCTGCTCCTGCTGGCGCTGCTGGCGATGTTCGCCCTGCTGAGCCTGCTGGTCGCGCGCAACCTGACGCTCCAGCCGGCGGGCGTGGATCTCCTGGCCATCTGGAACGGCGGCCGCGTGGCGATCAGCCAACCCGCGCGGCTCTACGACTTCCAGTATCTGAGCACGCTGCAAGGCATCGACGCGTCCGACGATGTCCTGCGCCCCTACATCAACCCGCCCTCGGCCCTGCTGCTGTTCGCGCCCTTGGGCCTGCTGCCGTTCAAGCTGGCCTACCTCGTTCTGATGGCGCTGAGCCTGGCGGTGCTGGCGACGGCCGGAGCAAGAATCCGCGCGCCGTGGTGGCAGGTGCTGTTGCCCACCGTGGCGTTCACGGTCTTCTGCGGCCAGTTGAGCCTGCTGATCGTCGGCCTCGTCGTGCTGGGCCTGTCGTTCCGCGCCCGGCCGGCGCTCGCGGGCCTGATGTTCGCCATCGCCGCCGCGATAAAGCCGCAGCTGCTGGTACTGCTCCCCATCGCCCTGGCGGCCCAGGGCCAGTGGCGGACGATCCTGTTTACGGGCGTCGGCGGCGTGTTGATCGCCGCGCTCTCGGCCGGCCTGTTCGGCCTCCAGACTTGGCTGGACTGGCTGGCCGCCCTGCCCCGCTTCAACGCCGTCATCGCCCAGCAAGGCCTGCTGGACACCGCCATCACGCTCTACGCCAAGCTGGCCGCTCTGGGCGTCAACGGCGCCTGGGCCTTCCTGCTGGCGCCGCTCGTGGCCTGGGCCGTCTGGATCGCCTTCCGACGCGAGGCGACCTGGCCCGCGCAGCTGATCGCCCTGCTGGGCGGCGCGCTGCTGATCTCGCCCTACGCCATGAACTACGAGTTGGCCCTGCTGGCCCCGGCGGTGGCGGCCTATGTCGCCCGGACCGAAGACAAGCGGTGGATCATCTACGCGGTCGCCGCCGCGCTCTACGCGCTGAACATCTCGGCGGGCTGCCTGTCGCTGATCGCGGCCCTCGTCCTGCCGTTTCTGGCCAAAGACCTTGGGCTAAGCGACCTTCAGTTGACGTCGGTCTTCTTCGGCGCGGCCGGCGGCAAGGGCGCGACCCGCACGCCGTCCTCGACCAGCGCCTTGACCTCGGAGGGCGAGGCCTCGCCGTAGATGCCGCGTTCCTCGGACTTGCCCTCGTGGATGTCGCGGGCCTCCTTGGCGAAGGCGTCGCCGACGTAGTCGAAATTGTCCTCGACGTGCCGACGGACCTCGCCCATGGCCGTCATCATCATCTCGCGCATCTTCGGATCGACCTCAGGGGCCGAGCGCTGGGCCTTCGTGCCCGCCACGGCCGGGGCCATGATCTGCTTGGAGACGCCGTTCGAGCCGCACAGCGGACACTCGACCAGCCCGCGCGCGGCCTGGTCGTCATAGTCCGCCGACGAGCCGAACCAGCCCTCGAACTCGTGGGCCGCGTCGCACTGGAGCGCGTACTTGATCATGGAACTAGGGTGCGCGCTTTCACGGACCGACGAAAGGCCGGGCGTTCTGCAGGACCGGGATCGCCGCCCGCGCTGACAAAGCAGCGGGCAGGTCGAGCTCGGCCAGCAGCACGCCGGGCTCGTCATGGTCCAGCTTGCCGATGATCTCGCCCCACGGCCCGACCACGATCGAGCGGCCCCAGGTGCCGCGACCATCCTCGTGGAAGCCGCCTTGCGCCGCCGCGATCACGAACGAGCCGGTCTCGATGGCGCGGGCCCGCAACAGCACGTCCCAGTGCGCCTCGCCCGTCGGACGGGTGAAGGCGGCCGGAGCTGTGATCACCGTCGCGCCGGCCAGGGCCAAGGCGCGGTGCAGGGCCGGGAAGCGCATGTCGTAGCAGATGGTCAGGCCGAACTTGCCGATCGGCGTGTCGACCACCACCGCCGTCTCGCCCGGCGTATAGGTCGCCGACTCCCGCGCCGTCTCACCGGTGGGCAGGTCGACGTCGAACATGTGCAGCTTGTCGTAGGTGGCGACGATCGCGCCCGTCGGGTCGATGACGACCTGACGGTTGGCGGCCTTGCCGTCCTCGCGCAGCACCAGGGCCGAGCCGATGTCGATCCAGGTCCCGGTCTCGGCCGCGATGGCGCGCAGGCCGTTGACGACCGGATCGTCTTCCAGCGCCGTCAGGGTCGGCAGCAGCTTGCCGCGGTCCTTCTGCAGGACGTTGGTGCATTCGGGCGTCAGCACGAACTGGGCGCCGCCCGCGATGGCCTCGCGGACCAGCGGCGCGACATGGGCCAGCGCCGCCGCGTGGGTCGCGGGCGTGCGCGTCTGGATCAAACCGACCTTGAGGATCATGCGGCGAGCATCTGATCCAGCTTGCCCTCGCGCTCGAGGGCCATCATGTCGTCGCAGCCGCCGATGTGCTGCTCGCCCACGAAGATCTGCGGGAAGGTGGTGCGGCCCGAGCGCTGCATCATCTCCTGGCGCAGCGCGGGGTCCATGCCGGCCTCGATCTCGGTGAAGTCGGCGCCCTTTTCACCCAGCAGGGCGATGGCGCGGGCGCAGTAGCCGCAGAACGGACGGGTGTAGATGGTGACTTTGGCCATGCTCTGACTCGAAAACCTCGTGCGTCCTTATATAGGACGCGCCTGCATTTCTGTAACGCGGGCGACGACAGATAACGTCACCGACGCCGCCCCCGCCGCCAGAAGCGCTCGCGCGCAGCCCTCGGCCGTGGCTCCGGTGGTCAACACGTCATCAATCAGGACGATCCGCCGGCCGACGATCCGATGGCGTCGGGCCTCCGGGACGGCGAAGGCGGCGGCCACGTTGCGCCGCCGGCCCGTGGCCGACTTGCCGCCCTGGCTGTCGGTGTCGCGCTTGCGGATCAAGGCGTCGGGCAGGTAGGCCAGCGCCGCCATCCGGGCCAGCGGCCGGGCGATCTCGGCGGCCTGGTTGTAGCGGCGGGTCAGCATCCGGCTGCGGTGGACAGGCACAGGGACCACGGCGTCAGCCTCGTCCAGCAGGTCGGTCGCGGCCCGCGACAGCCAGCGGGCGAAGAGCCCCGCCAGGTCGGTGCGATCGGCGTGCTTCAGCTTCAGGATCAGTTCGCGCGAGTGCTCGTCATAGACGCAGGCCGCGCGGCAGCGCTGGAACGCCTTGGGTTTGGCCTGGCAGGCCGGGCAGCGCTCCGCCTGCTCGTAGGCCATGGCCAGCCCGCAGCCGTCACAGACCGGATCGTCCAGGAAGGTGACCTTGGAAAAGGCGCTGGCCGACAGCCCGCCGCTCAGCGCCGCCTCGCCGTCCAGACTGGACGGCGGCAGCAGGAGGTCGAGCGCGCTTCTTCCCCAACCCTTGAGAAGGGAGCCTTTCCAGAACGGTCCGGAATCGCCATGTTCCGCGCGCAATGACCGCCTCTCCCCTGCTCTTCGACCGCGCCCTGCATCGCGCCCGCCTCGACCGCGCCTCGCCGGGCTACGCCGCCGCCGACTTCCTGAAGGCCCGCGTGGTCCAGGACGTGGTCATGCGGCTGGAGACGATCCTGCGACGCTTTCCGGTCGCCGTCGACCTCGGCGCGAGAAACGGCCATTTTTTCAAGGCCTTGGAGGACAGCGACGCCCGCCAGAACATCGACACCCTGATCGAGACCGACCTCTCGGCGCGGATGCTGGCCGATCGCACGACCCTGCGCGTCGCCGCCGACGAGGAGCGCCTGCCGTTCGGCGACGCCACGCTCGACCTCGTGGTCTCGACCCTGTCGCTGCACTGGACCAATGACCTGGTCGGGGCGCTGATCCAGATCCGCCGCGCGCTGCGGCCCGACGGCCTGTTCCTGGGCGCGATCTTCGGCGGGGCCACCCTGACCGAGCTGCGCCAGTGCCTGCTGGCCGCCGAGGCCGAGCTGTCGGACGGCGCGTCGATGCGGGTCTCGCCGTTCGCCGACGCCATCGATGCGGCGGGCCTGCTGCAACGGGCGGGCTTCGCCCTGCCGGTCGCGGACGTCGATCGCGTGAAGGTGCGCTACAGCCACCCGATCAAGCTGCTGCAGGACCTGCGGGCCATGGGCGAGACCAGCGTGCTGCTGGACCGCTCGCGCAAGCCGCTGGGCCGCAAGGTGCTGTTCCGGGCGATGGAGCTCTATGTCGAACGTTTCGCCGAGGCCGATGGCCGGGTGCCGGCGACGTTCGAGATCGTCTCGGTGACGGGCTGGGCCCCGCACGACAGCCAGCAGAAGCCGCTGCGGCCGGGCTCGGCCAAGATGCGCCTGGCCGATGCGCTGGGGACTCAGGAGCAGCCGGCGGGCGAGAAGCCTACGCCTTAGGCGAGATCAGGTGCCGATGGCCGTCGCGGCCTTGCCCAGCGCCTTGTTCGTGGCGGTGCTGAACGCGGTCATGCCGCCGATGATGATCAGGGCGATCAGTCCGGCGATGAGGCCGTACTCGATCGCGGTCGCGCCGGACTCGTCGGCCCAGAACCGCTTCAGAGCAGATCGCGCAGCCAGGCCACCAGAGGCTCGTCCGCCGGCGGCATCGGATAGTCCGATAGCTTGTCGGGTTTCACCCATGCCAGCCCCTCATGCTCCTTGCGCGTCACTTGGCCTTCCCATCGACGCAGCAGGTAGAGTGGCATCATGAGGTGAAAAGACTCGTAAGAGTGGGACGCGAAAACGAACGGCGCGAGGCAGGCTTGGGCGACCTTGATGCCCAGTTCCTCGTCCAGCTCGCGGATCAGGCACGCTTCGGGCGTCTCGCCCGGCTCGACCTTGCCGCCCGGAAACTCCCACAGACCGGCCAATTGCTTGCCCTGCGGCCGCTGGCAGATCAGCACCCGCCCGTCGACATCGATCAGGGCGGCGGCGGCGACAAGGACGATCGGCTTGGTCATGAGGCTGGGTGTGGCGTGATGACGCGGCCCTGTCTAGATGCTCCCCCGCTGGGGGGAGCTGTCGCGAAGCGACTGAGGGGGCTAGCTCGGCCTATGCCGCGCTGCCTCCTCCGGCCCTCTGGGCCACCTCCCCCAGAAGGGGAGGATCTATCAAGGCCCGCCTCTTCCTTGACTTTTGCACCGCAACATTAGATATGAGCCTCGCGTCCTCTTCGACGCTATTGGCGCTCCAGCCGCGTGAGGGTCCGTTTTCGGACCAGCCTGTCGAGCGCCTTGAGAGTTTTCTCATCAGATCGCCCGTGCACGCGGGGCGCTCCCCCGACGACCAGCCGAGGGGCCAGCCGTGCGAGAGCGCATGGGCTGCTATCGGCGCATGAAAGACTGATTCCATTGACTCAATTCGCTGACCTTGGCCTGGCCAAGCCGCTGCTGAAGGCCCTTGCCGAGAAGGGCTACAAGGAGCCGACCCCGATCCAGGCCCAGGCCATCCCGGTGGTGCTGCAAGGCAAGGACCTGCTGGGCATCGCCCAGACGGGCACCGGCAAGACCGCCGCCTTCGCCCTGCCGATCCTGCAGCGCCTGGCCGAGGACCGCAAACCCGCTCCGCGCCGCGGCTTCCGCTGCCTGGTCCTGTCGCCGACCCGCGAACTGGCCACCCAGATCGCCGAGAACTTCAAGGCCTACGCCGTCCACATGGGCCTGTCGGTCCACACCATCTATGGCGGCGTGAAGTACGGCCCGCAGATGAAGGCCCTGGCCGGCGGCATCGACGTGCTGGTGGCCACCCCCGGCCGCCTGATGGACCACATGGCCGAGAAGTCGGCCATCGTCTCGGGCACCGAGATCTTCGTGCTCGACGAAGCCGACCAGATGCTGGACCTGGGCTTCGTGGTGCCGATCCGCAAGATCGCCAGCCAGCTGACCAAGAACCGCCAGAACCTGTTCTTCTCGGCCACCATGCCCAGCGAGATCGGCAAGCTGGCCGGTGAGCTGCTGAACGACCCGGTGCAGGTCTCGGTGGCGCCGCAAGCCACCACCGTCGAGCGCATCGACCAGCGCGTGCTGTTCATCGAGGCCCAACGCAAGCGTCCGCTGCTGGCCGAGGTCCTGTCCGCACCGGGCGTCGAGCGCACCATCGTCTTCACGCGCACCAAGCGCGGCGCCGACCGGGTGGCCAAGTACCTGAACGCCGCCGGCATCGAGGCCGCCTCGATCCACGGCGACAAGACCCAAGGCCAGCGCGAGCGCGCTCTGGCCGCCTTCAAGGCCGGCGAGATGCGGGCCCTGGTGGCGACCGACATCGCCGCGCGCGGCATCGACGTCAACGACGTCAGCCACGTCATCAACTACGAGCTGCCCAACGTGCCGGAGGCCTATGTCCACCGGATCGGCCGCACCGCCCGCAAGGGCAAGGACGGCATCGCCATCAGCTTCTGCGCCGATGACGAGCGTAACCTGCTGAAGGACATCCAGAAGGCCACCCGCCAGACGATCCCGTCCTTCGACCGCCGCAACGACAAGCAGCTGGCGGCCGCCGCGGCCGTCGCCGACAAGCTGGCGCCGGCCGAGAAGTACGTCGATCCCCGCAAGGCCGATCCGCGCAATGACGTCCCGTCGGAGCTGCGCCGCAAGCGCAACCGTAACGGCAATCGCAATGGTGGCGGCGGCAACGGCGGCGGCGGTCGTTCCGAGGGCCAGAAGGCCCAGGGTCGCGGCGGAAACGCCGGCCGTGGCCCCGGTCAGGGCCAGGGTCGCAAGCCCGGTGGTCCCCAGAACGAGTTCCGCGGACCCAAGCGTGACGCCGCTCCGGCGGCCAAATCCTGGTCGCCGATCGACTAAATCCCAGCTCTAACAATCAGTTGCGCCCGGAGAACCTTTCGCGTTCTCCGGGCGTTTCTGTGCGTGCGTTTACGAAAGCGACGCTTGAATCCATAGGGGCGATGGGTTCACCTTGTTCTGGGCCGGTCGGCTGACCGGATGGGGGACCACGAATGGGCGAAGGCAATGCTCGCGCCGCGCCTGTGCTGACGAGACTCGCCGGTGGCGAGATGGCCGAACGCGTGCGTGCGTTCGACTGGTCCCAGACCTCCGTCGGCCCGCTCGATACCTGGTCACCCAGCCTGCGCCTGGTCGCGGACATGATCCTGGCGACCAATTTCCCCATGGCCCTGCGCTGGGGTCCCGACCTCGTCCTGATCTATAACGACGCCTATGCCCCCGCCCTGCACGCGCTGCATCCGACGGCGCTGGGCGCGCGGCTGGATCAGACCTCGCCGGACTTCCAGGCCTCGATCCGCGCCTTCCACGAGGACATCCTGGCCGGGACCAGCGGCGGCATCGCCTTCGAGAAGCTGCCCCTGAAGGTCACCCGCGGCGGGACCCAGGAGATCGGCTACTTCACCATCAGCTACAGCCCCGTGCCCGACACGACCGCGCCCAACGGCGTCGGCGGGGTATTGGTCACGGCGGTCGAGGTCTCGGAGTCGGTGGCCGACCGCAAGACGCTGAAGACCACCCAGGAGCGCTACGAGATGGCGCGCGAGGTGGCCGGGGTGGTCGGGGCCTGGGAGTGGGACATCCACGCCAACAAGGTCTATGCCGACGCCCGCTACGCCGAGATGCACAACGTCTCGCCCGACTATGCCGAGGCCGGCCTGCCGGTGCAGAGCTACACCCCCGCCGTCCATCCCGAGGACCGTAAGCGGGTCCAGGACATCGCCCTGTCGGTGGCGGCGACCGGCGGCGACTTCTCGGGCGAATACCGGCTGGTGCAGGCCGACGGCTCGGTCCGCTGGGTCTATACGCGCGGCCGGGCCTATCTGGGCGAGGACGGCAAGCCGGCCCGCAACACCGGCGTGGTCGTCGACATCACCGAGCGCAAGCAGGTCGAGGCCGAACTGGCCGCCGCCCGCCTGGACCTCGACCTCGCCGCCCAGGCCGCCGGCATGGGTCGCTGGGACCACAAGCCGGACCTGGGGCAGCGCTTCTGGGACGAGCGCGCCCGCGCCATCTTCGGCCTGGGGCCGGGCGTCGGTCCGGATCAGGCGACCTTCGAGCGACTGATCCATCCCGATGATCTGCCAACGGTCATGGCGGCCGTGAAGGCGGCCACCGATCCGACCGGGCCGGGCACGATCAATCTGGACTATCGCATCCACCGGGACAACGACGGCGCGCTGCGCTGGGTCGAGACCTTCGGCCAGGCGTTCTTCGAGGACGCCCGGTGCGTGCGCTTCGTCGGCGTGGTCTCCGACGTCACCGAACGGCGCGAGGCGGTCAAGTTCCAGCTGCGCCAGGAAGAGACCCTGCGCCAGGCCGTCGACGCCGCCGACGTCGGCACCTGGGACTACGACCTCGACAGCGGGGCGCTGACCTGGTCGGACCGCTGCTACCAGATGTTCGGCCTGACGCCGGGCGAGCCGGTCGACACCGAGACCGCCTACGGCCTGATCCATCCCGCCGACGTGGCCCGCGTGCGCGACGCCACCCAGCGGGCCCTGAATCCGGCGATCCGCGCCGACTACGCCGTCGAATACCGCGCCATCGGCCGCGACGACCATGTCGAGCGCTGGCTGGGCGTGAAGGGCAAGGTGTTCTTCGGCGACGACGGCCAGGCCCATCGCTTCGTCGGGGCCGTGGTCAATGTCACCGATCGCAAGCGCGCCGAGCTGCACCTTCGGCTGCTGGTCAACGAGCTGAACCACCGGGTGAAGAACAGCCTGGCCACCATCCAGGCCATCGCCGCCCAGAGCTTCACCGGCGAACGCGCCCTGCACCAGGCGCAGGAGGCCTTCTCCAGCCGCATCGTCGCCCTGGCCGAGGCCCACGACCTGCTGACCCGCGAGAACTGGGAAGGCGCCGAGCTGCACGACGTCACCACGCGCCTGGCGGCTTTGCACGGCGGGGCCGGCCGGTTCGAGCTCAGCGGCCCGTCGATCCGCCTGTCGCCCAAGACGGCGCTTTCGCTGTCGATGGCCCTGCACGAGCTGGCCACCAACGCCATGAAGTACGGGGCGCTCTCCACGCCCGACGGCCGCATCCGGGTGGCGTGGGACCTGGCGCCTGTGCCGGGCGCGGCGCGGCTGGATTTGACCTGGACCGAGACCGGCGGCCCGGTGGTCGTTCCGCCCACGGACCGGGGGTTCGGCTCGCGCCTGATCGAGCGGGGCCTGGCGGCGGAGCTGTCCGGCTCGGCGGCGATCGACTTCCACCCGGACGGGGTGGTGTGCCGGATCCGGGCGTTGCTGGAGGCGTAACTCCCCTCTCCGTTCTTCCCGGCGAAAGCCGGGACCCAGATCTCGAAGTGCTGGGGATGATTGGAAACGCTCTGAGTTCCTAGAACTCGCCCCAGCGCTCTTCCATCTGGGCCCCGGCTTTCGCCGGGGAAACGGGATTAGGTGGAGGCCGCCCGCAACGCCGCCGCGATCTGCTCATCCGTCCGCCGCAGCGCCATCATCAGCGCCCCCGCCACGACCAGCGGCAGCACGGCCCAGACCAGCCATCCCGCCACCGCCAGGGCCGTCGCCGCGCCGATCAGGGCGGAGACGACCAGCTCGGCCAGGGTCGTCAGCAGGGAGCCCCCGCGTCGGCGGCGGAAGTCGGCGCGCTTGCCGGGCTTCTGACGCCAGACGCCGATCAGGCCGGCGCTCCAGGCCGTCAGCCCCGCGCCGATCGCTGTCCACAGGCCGGCCAAGGGCGCGTACCAGGCCAGCACCCCGATCGGGATCGCCAGCAGCACGGCCACCGGCAGCAAGGCGGCCGCCAGCTTGGCCTGCCGCAGCACCGACACGGGCGCGGGGGCGATGGCCAGCAGGTCGGGCGTGTCCTCGGCAGAGACCGTGATCCAGACCAGGCTTCCGGTCACCTGCCCGGCCAGGAAGGTCACGGCGGCGGCCGGCCCCGCCAGGGCCCAGACCGGCATGTGCGTGGCGCTGCGGGCCAGCACCAGGGCCAGGGGCAGCATGTACAGCACCCGCAGCAGCACCTGCGACAGCAGCGCCGCGTCGCGGCTGATCAGGCGCAGCTCCTTGCGCAACGTGGCCTGGAACGGCCCGGCGGCGAAGGCTCGGGTTGGCCCTCGCGCGCCCTTGCGGGTCTCGGCTCCCTGCGTGGCGGCGGCCGCGTCGGCGAAGCGGCGGCCCAGCACCAGGGCGGCGAACAGGAAGAGCCCCGCGCCGACCGCGACCAGGATCAGCAGCGGAAGCGGCTCGCCCAGCGCCGCGCGCAGCGGCAGGTCGGCGAAGGGCGGCGGCTGGATGCGGCCGGCCTTGGCGTCCATGGCGATGCGGGCGAACAGGCTCTGCGAAGCCTTCTCGCCCATCAGGTTGCGATACTGCGACGCGAGGAAGAACGCGGCCCCGATCAGGGCCGCCATCACCTGGGCCACGGTGCGCGTGCGGCGCGGACCGATCAAGGCAAACAGCGCCATGGCCAGCAGCAGGCCAACGCCGGACGCGCCCAAAGCCGCCGCCGCGATCACCACGAACACGCCCAGCCAGGCCGAGTGGCCCAGCACGATCGACGGCGTCAGCAAAAGCACGGCCGGGATCATGAACCATAGCCCGGCATTGACCGCCAAGCCCAGCGCCCGGACGAACAGCACCCGGCGCGGCGACAGCGGCGAGGAGAACAGCAGGTCCAGATCGCCGCGCTCGTAGAGGGCGTCGGCCGCGCCGGCCAGCGTGCCCGACAGCATCAGGGTCAGGATCACCGCCAGCGCCAGATCGACGAGGACCACCGCCAACGGGACGATCGGAACCTCCTGGCCGCGCAAGGCCAGCCCCATGGCCACGCCGCCGGCCACCAGCAGCCCGCCCAGGATCACGAAGGCGATCAGCGCGCCCGGTCCCCTGCCCTTGCGGCCTGCGAGAAAGCCCCGCCAGGCCAGGCGCAGCTCGTGGGCCAGCAACCAGGGCGTGCTGGCGGGCTTGAAAGGCAGGCTCACGCAACAGCCTCTGAGGTCAGCTGCAGGAACACGTCCTCCAGCGTCCGGCCGCTGGCTTCGCCGGCCTTGCCGCGCAGCTCGTCCAGCGTGCCCTCGGCCAGCAGGCGGCCGCCGGCGATGATGCCGATGCGGTCGGCCATGCGCTCGGCGACCTCCAGGATGTGGGTGGTCAGGATCACCGTGCCGCCGGCGTCGACGCGGGCCTGCAGCATGTCCTTGACCAGGCGCGCGGCGGCGGCGTCCAGGCCGGTCAGCGGCTCGTCCAGGATCAGCAGCTTGGGATCGTGGATCAGCGCCCCGGCCAGGGCGACCTTCTGCTTCATGCCGCGCGAGAAGCCCTCGCACCGGCGGCGCGCCTCATCGGCCAGGCCCAGGGTCGCCAGCAGTTCCTCGGCCTTCGCCTTGGCCGCGCGCGGTTCGATGTTCCAGAGGCCGGCGACGAACTCCAGATATTCAAGCGGGCTGAGCTTGTCGTAGATCATCGCCTCGTCCGGCGCCCAGGCCAGCAGGGCCTTGGCGCCCGCCGGGTCCTTGCGCGCATCGACGCCGAAGATCGCCACCTCGCCGCTGTCGGGCTGGGTGAGGCCCGCGACCATCCGCAAGGTGGTGGTCTTGCCCGCTCCGTTCGGCCCCAGCAGCGCATAGAGTTCGCCCGCATGGACCGTCAGGTCGAGGTCGGACACCGCGGGCTTGGCGAACGTCTTGTTCAAGCCGCGAACGATCAAGGCTTCCGTCAAAACCCGCCCCCAAACACGCAACGCGAGGACATGTGACGTCATCGTCCGGGCGGAGACAAGCCTGGCTTAAGCGCCGCCGAAGACGAAGTCGGTCTTGTAGTAGCCGTTCGCCGGATCGAGGATGTTGACCGCGAACGGGGCCGAACCGTCGGAGAGGTCGGTCAGCCAGGCGTCGTTGGACTTGGCCAGCACGCCGACGTCCTCGGTCGCGGCGGCCGCCAGCAGGAACCCGACCATCGCCGCCTTGGTCCCGATGCCCCCGGGGCCGTCCCCGCCATAGTAGGCGAGGTAGTCGACCCGGGTGTCGATTATGGCATGGGCCTTGGCGTCGCTGGGCGTCGCGCCGAAGATCGCCTTGTAGGCTTCCTTGGTCGCGTCGATCAGGCTGAGCGATCCATACTTGGCCGCGAAGCTGTCTTTGGCCTCGCCGTTCTTGCCCAGATTGACGGCGAAGTTGATGTAGCGGTTCACGGTGTCGAACTTGGCGTAGTAGGCGCTGTTGAGGTTCGTCGCGTTCGGGCCCGTCGGCGAGACCAGGAAGTCGATCCCGCCCTGGCTGGGAACCTTGCCCGTGAAGAACTGGTAGTTCATCGACGCCACCGAGGTCGTGGCGGCGGCGGCCGCGACGATGGCGGAGACGGCCGCGGCGTCGGACGCGCCGGCATAGACCTTCAGCTGCAGATCGGAGGCAAAGCCCGCATGGACGCCGGCGGCGCTGCCCGCCCGCAGGATCGAGGAGAAGGCCGTCTCCAGCTTCTGGGACAGGCTGACGGACAGCGCCACGCTCTTGTCGGCGAAGCGCAGGATCTCGATGTTCTGAAGCGTGTCGACGCCATCACGGCCGGCGCGCGTGTCCCGGACGATCCACTTGCCGTCCGCGCCCTTCTGCCAGGTGTAGTCGCTGGAGACGCCCCTGAAGATCGCCGTATCGACCCCGTCGCGGCCATCCAGGACGTCGTCGCCGCCCATGCCCGTCAGCTCATTGGCGACGCTGTTGCCCGAGATGACGTCGTTGGCGGCCCCGCCGATCGCGTTCTCGATGATCGTCCCGAA
Organism: Caulobacter sp. GW456-12-1-14-TSB4; assembly: GCF_059424195.1. NCBI lineage: Bacteria > Pseudomonadati > Pseudomonadota > Alphaproteobacteria > Caulobacterales > Caulobacteraceae > Caulobacter > Caulobacter sp. GW456-12-1-14-TSB4. The sequence goes on along the minus strand of NZ_JBWKZF010000021.1, from coordinate 28,002 downwards.
GGCGATCGAGACGTTGTTGGTCCAGGTGAAGAGGGTGTTGGCGTTGCCGCCCCCCAGCCACACGTTCCAGTCGACCAGCGGATACAGGGCTTTGTAGTAGCTGGTCTGGTCCTCGGCTGAGTACTGCCCGATGCTCGAGAACGAGCCCGGCTCCAGATCGATCGTCGATGGCCGCGTGTTAGCGGACGCGTCGATCGTGTCCGTACCGGACGCATCGTAGATCACCTTGCCGAGCGTGGTCGGCGCGTTCAGCGCATAGACCGTGTCACCCTTGCCGGTTTCCGGATCGCCCCCGTACAGCGTCTGCAGGACGAGGACGTCGTACAGCATCGGCTCGCCGGCCTTGATGTACTCGAGCGACGGCTGCCCCTGAGCCGAGACCGTCAGGACGTAGCGCACGATGGAATTGCCCATGAGGGAGTAGGGCCACGACCGGAATTCCTTCGGCAGGATGGTTGTGTCGTAGGGATGCACGATGCCCAGGGCATGTCCCAGCTCGTGGAGCACCAGCTCGTAGTTCACGCCGTTGCGCGTATCGATCCAGAGGTCGCCATCCACGGCGCCCGTTCCCGGATAATAGGCCCATCCCGCCGCGCCCGAGCCGGCGCTGCTCGTCACCGCTGCGCGGATATCCGCGATCGCGCCAGGGTCCTGGACCTCCTTGAAACTCAGCGCGATGAACTTGTCGTAGGCGGCCAGCGCCGCGCGGAACATGTCGGCTTCGGCGGCGGAGAAGGCCTTGAACTCCGGCCGAAAGGGTTCAGACCCCGGAGAATAGCCCGTCCAGTCGCTCGCGGACGTCGGGAAGCCGTAGGTGACGACCGATTGTTTCCAACCACCCCAATAGGCGGTCATCGCGGTCAAGATGTCCTGTTTCGTCGGTGTCGCCATGCCCGCCCCTACGCTGTACTTGGAATCAACCTTAGATGAGCCCTGCGACAACCTTCAATAGCGGATGGGTTCTACTCCGCCGCGATCGGCGCCCTGAGCGCTTCCAGGTCCCGCGCCGGGGGCAGGCCGTACAGCCGACGGTATTCGCGGCTGAACTGCGAGGGGCTCTGGTAGCCGACGGCGAAGCCGGCCGCGCCGACGTCCAGGCCATCGACCAGCATCAGACGGCGGGCCTCATACAGCCGCAGCTGCTTCTGGTACTGCATCGGCGTCATGCTGGTGACGGCCTTGAAGTGATGGTGCAGCGAGCTCTCGCTCATGCCCACGTGGTCGGCCAGGACCTCGATGCGCAAGGTGGCGGCGAAGTGCTCGCGCAGCCAGGCGACGGCGCGGGTGACGCGGTGGCCCTGCCCCTCGGCCATGGCGATGTGCAGCAGGCGCGCGCCGCACGGCCCGCTCAGCAGGTGATAGAGGATCTCCTGCTCGATCAGCGGGGCCAGGGCCGCCACGTCGCGCGGACGATCCAGCAGGCGCAGCAAGCGCAGCGTGGCGTCCAACAGCGCGGGCGCGGCCTTGGTGACCGCGACGCCGCGCACCCCGTCGCTCGGGGCGGCGGTCTCGGGCGGCAGCCGGCCCATCAGCTCGGCCAGCCGGGCCGGATTGATCTCGACCCCGACGCAGAAGTGAGGCTCGGCCTCCGAGGCATGGGTGATGCGCGAGGTCATCGGCATGTCCAGCGCCACCAGCAGGCAGTCGCCGACGCCGTAGTGCAGCTCCTCCTCGCCCAGCTTCACGCACTTGCGGCCTTGGGCCACCAGCCAGAACGACGGCTTCTGGTGGGCGTGCAGCGGCTGGGTGGGCGAGGTGCGCTTGATGATGAACAGGCCCTCGATCGAAGACTCGATCGCGTCCTCCGTGGCGTAACGGGCGACGATCCCGGCGATCTCGGCATAGACGTCAGCGGAGGCAGAGTCGCTCAAGGGCTTGGTTTCCAAGGCTTTCAGACCACCAGACCTCTACGCCTCCGCGCGCGAGGCGCAAACCGTTCTCACGGCCTTTTGCAGGATCGTGCATGAGCTTTGCAGGATCGGCATAACGCCGCTCCGTCTCGGCGTGGCAAATCTCCGGCCGTTCGATCCTCCCCGATCGTCCCCCACATTCAAGGACACATCCGAATGGCCACCGCTAAAGGTTATGCGGCGCCCGCCGCTGGCGCGCCCCTGGCTCCGTTCAGCTTCGAACGCCGCGAGCCCAACGCCGACGACGTCGTCATCGCGATCAAGTACTGCGGCGTCTGCCACTCCGACATCCACATGGTCGACAACGGCTGGGGCCAGAGCGTCTACCCGATCGTCCCCGGTCACGAAGTCGCCGGCGTGGTCACCGCCGTCGGCGCCAACGTCACGAAGTTCAAGGAAGGCGACCCTGTCGGCGTCGGCTGTTTCGTCGACAGCTGCGTCACCTGCAAGGAAGCCCGCGACCTGGATCGCGAGCAGTACCAGCCGGGTCTCGTCCTGACCTACAGCGGCTTCGAGCCGGGTTCGGACACCCCGACCTATGGCGGCTATTCCGACCACATGGTGGTCAAGGAAGACTACGTCCTGTTGATCCCCGGCAACCTGGCCCTGGACGCCGCCGCCCCGCTGCTGTGCGCCGGCATCACGCTGTACTCGCCGCTGCGCCACTGGAACGCCGGACCCGGCAAGAAGGTCGCGATCCTGGGCATGGGTGGTCTGGGCCACATGGGCGTCAAGCTGGCCCACGCCATGGGCGCGGAAGTCACCGTGCTGAGCCAGACCCTGTCCAAGCAGGCCGACGGCCTGGCGATGGGCGCGGATCACTACTACGCCACCAGCGACGCGAAGACCTTCGAGACCCTGGCCGGTGAATTCGATCTGCTGATCTGCACCGTCTCGGCCGGCATCGACTGGGGGTCGTACCTGAACCTCTTGAAGGTCGACGGGACCATGGTCCTGGTCGGCGCGCCGGAAGAGCCCGTGCCGCTGAACGCCTTCGCCCTGATCCCCGGTCGCCGCACCCTGGCCGGCTCGATGATCGGCTCGATCAAGGAGACCCAGGAGATGCTGGACTTCTGCGGCGAGCACAACATCGTCGCCGACATCGAGGTCATCTCGATCGACCAGATCAACGACGCCTACAAGCGCATGGCCAAGAGCGACGTGCGGTATCGGTTCGTGGTCGATATGAGCACGCTCTAGCGAGCTTGACGCGAAGCCCGCCCCGGGCGCCAGCCTGGGGCGAAGCGCTTTGACAGCGGCGACTCCGCATCCGACCGTCGGGTCGATTCGGAGTCGTCGTCATGCCTGAAGCCAAGCCGCAGCCCCACGTGTTCGTCGTCGACGACGACCCGGTGCTGCTGGCCTTCCTGGAAGCCGCCCTGGCCCGCAGCGGCTATGTGGTCGAGAGCTTTCCCGATGCGCCCGCGGCCCTGGTCCGCGCGAGCGATCACGCCCCGGCGCTGTGGATGGTGGATGTCCGCATGCCCGGCGTCGATGGCGTGGCCCTGCTCAAGCAGCTGCGCGCCTCGCCCGACCATCGCGACGCGCCGGTGATCATGCTGACCGGCAGCGGACGCCTGGATCGGGTGCTGGAGGCCATGGCCGCAGGAGCCAATGACTACATGGCCAAGCCGTTCTCGCCGCAGGAATTGCTGGAGAAGGCCCACGCCTGGCTGAAGCCGGCGGCTTAGAACCGCGTCTTGCAGCCCTGCTTCAGGTGCACGCCGCGCAGGAAGCCGCGCCGTGCGAGACCCGCATCGACCACCGCGTTCATGTGACGGTCGGCCGGAGCCGCGCCGGTCACTTCGCGGACCAGGCCTCGGAACGGGATGATGCTGTTGATGATGGTCTTGCCGCCGGCCTCGGCCAGCTTGCCCTTGCGGTTCTCGGTGTATTCGTTGCCGACCACGTAGTCGGCGCCCAGCACCGCGTTCAGCGCCTTGACCTCATTGGCCAGCGCCACGCAGGTCTTCAGGCCCTTGATGCTGTAGGGGTCGGCGAAGGCCTTCTCCAGGATCGGCGGGATTTCGCGCTTGGACGCACCGATGTCGCGGGCCGGCTGGCTGCCGATATCGACGGCCTTCTTCTTGGCCTCGCCCCAGCGGCCGCCCGGCTCGTCGGGCTTCACGGGCGGCTTGAGCTGGGCATGGGCGGCGGGCGCGATCGCCAGGGCGACCACCGCTCCGATCATGACAAACAGCTTCCGAGACATCGCAACGCCCTCCACGCGAGTAAACACCGATCAGGAACGACAAGCGTGACCGCCGGTTCCCTGGGACCGCAGGAGCGCTCAGCCTAGTTCGGCGGGGTGGCCGCTTCCAGGTCAAAGGCCGCGTCGAACGCGTCCTCATTGGGCACCACGCCGCCCAGGGCAGCCTCGAACAACTCTTCCAGGGCGTCCCAGATGAAGGTCTGCTGTTCCAGCACGGCCGGGACCTTGGCGGGATCGAAGCCCGGATAGAGGTCCTCGACCAGCCACAGGCCGGTCTCGATGTCGTAGCCGAAGCGGCAGCCGATCATGCGGAACTGGGCCTTGGCCACCGTCTCGAACAGGGCCGTCAGGTCGCGGGCCTCGTCCAGGTCCTCGGGGGCCAGCACCAAGCAGCGCACCTGCAGCCAGCCGTGGTCGGGCAGCAGGTAGAACGCGCCCTCCTCCTCGCCGCCGGACACCTCCAGGCCGCGATCGATCGCCTCGACCACATAGCCGGCGTCGCGGCAGGCCTTGGTCAGGTCGGCCAGCAGGGCGGCTTCCTGGTCGGGGGTGAGGTCGGTCATGGGAGAGGCTCCGCGCTTGAAATCGCCATGCCCGGCCCGGGACTCGCCCGAACCAGACATGGCGACTGCGTATATAGCGCGTCAGGCCGAGCCGTCCGCCCCTAACCTTACGCGTTCTGGCCTCACGCGTTCTGGCCTCACGCGTTCTGGCCTCACGCGTCCTGGCATCAGCCGTAGACGTACTGCTCCTTGCCGTAGACGCCGACCAGGCTGACGGCGAAGTTGGCGCCGTCCGCCAGATCGAACAGGAAGGCGTCGTTCGAGCGGGCGTACATGCCGACGTCGGCCTTGACCGCCTCGGCCAGCAGCCAGCCGGCCATCGCCGCCTTGGTGCCGATGCCGTTCGGGCCGTCGCCGCCATAGCTGGCGAAATAGTCGACGCGCGTGTCGATCAGGGTGTGGATCTTCTCGTCGCTCGGCGCGCGCCCGAAGATCGTCTTGTAGGCCTCGCGGGTCGCGTCGAACAGCGAGAGCGAGCCGTAGGTCGCGGCGAACGCGTCCTTGCCCTCACCGTACTTGCCCAGGTTGGTCGCGAAGTTGATGTAGCGGTTTTCCAGATTGAAGTTCTGGTAGTAGGCGCTGTTGAGGTTGTTGGTGTTAGGCCCGGTCGGCGACACCAGATAGTCCATGCCCGACTGGCCAGGAATCTTTCCGGTGAAGAATTGATAGCTCAGCGTCGCCACGCTGGTGCTGTAGTCGGCGGCGTAGAGGATGGCGCTGACGCCGGCGTTCATCGTGGCCTTGCCGCTGGTGACATCGGCGACCAGTTGCTTGAAGGCCGTGTTGTCGGCGCTCGGCGCGGTGCGCAGGATGTTCGTATAGGCGGCCGTCAGGACCGACAGCGCGTCGATCGGCGCGCTCGGCGTCGCGAGCCGGATGGGCGAGCCCGAGGAAGCCAGCCCCGTCTCGTCCCGGGCGAACAGCACGATTTCGATGTCCGGCGTACCGCCCGGCGCGACGCCCGAGAAGGCGCCCGTGACGCTGTCCAGCTTCAGCCAGGACGGCAGTTCATCCCCGGTCTTTGTGACCGCGAAATAGGACAGCTTGGCGTTCGCATCGGCGTCGGTGAAGGCGCCGGCCGGCAGGGTGTAGGTGAACGGCGCTCCCTCGGTCCACAGGATCGAGGTCGGCACGGCCTTGGCTTGCGGCGCATTCATCGTCAGCGTCCCGCTCAGCCGGGCGACGACGTCCAGCAGGTACGACGAATTCGGCGTCGCTTGCCGCCAGCCGGCCTCGATATAGTAGACGCCGGTATAAGGAGCCGGGATGCCGAAGGCCGCGTCCTCCTCGTAGCTCGTGCCCTGGATGACGAGCGTGTTCGGATCGTTGGCTTCGTCATTCACGCCCAGGACGTTGCCGAACTGATCGTAGAAGGTCATCTCCTTCGGATCGAGGGTCGACAGCGACAGGATATCGTACAGGCCGCCCGCGATCAGGTTGACCTTGAACAGCGTCCCCGTCGGCGCCTGGTAGCCGAACACCTCCGCCAGAGCGTCGACGCCAGGCTGCGAGTAGTAGGGATTGAACTTGAGTTCTTTCGCGGCAGCCATCGCGGCGGCGGTCAGCTTGGGCGCCGTCGTAACGGTCGTATAAGGCAGCACTTGGTATTCCCCCCTTCAAGCTCGCTCGAGACACCTGAGCGTGCGAATATGGAGGGGACACAACCACATGGGAGCCAAGGCCGGCAAGACGGTTTGGCAGGCTCTTCGGGTTCGCGCCGCTCAGTCCCGGGGAGCGGCGGCGCGACCTTGTCCTAGCTGCGGTAGTCGCCGTTGATGGCCACGTATTGTTTGGTCAGGTCGCAGGTCCAGACCGTGGCCGAGCCCTTGCCGACGCCGACGTCGACGCTGACCTCGAACTCCTGGTTCTTGACGTAGGCGCTCATCTTGGCCTCGTCGTATTCGGCCGAGATCAGGCCGTCGCGGGCGGCGTAGAAGTCGCCGAACTTGACGCTGATCTTCTCGCGGGCGACCGGCTCGTCGGCGCGGCCCACGGCCATGACGATGCGGCCCCAGTTGGCGTCCTCGCCGGCGAAGGCGGTCTTGACCAGCGGGCTCTCGGCGATGGTGCGGGCGATCTTGCGGGCCGAGGCGTGGCTTTCGGCGCCGTTGACGGTGATCTTGACGAACTTGGTGGCGCCCTCGCCGTCCTTGACCAGTTGCAGGGCCAGGTCCAGCAGCACGGCTTCCAGCTTGTCGCGGAAGTCGGCCAGGCGCTTGTCGCCGGCGCGGTGGATCTTGGGCGCGCCCGACTGGCCGGTGGCGAACAGCAGCAGGGTGTCGTTGGTCGAGCGGTCGCCGTCCACCGTCACGCAGTTGAAGGTCGTGCGGGTGTAGAGGCTGACCAGGGTCTGCAGCGCGGCAGGCGCGATCGCCGCGTCGGTGGCCACGAAGGCCAGCATGGTGGCCATGTCGGGCGCGATCATGCCCGAGCCCTTGGCGATGCCGGCGATCTTCACTTCCACGCCGTCGATCAGGGCGGTGGCGAACGCGCCCTTGGGGAAGGTGTCGGTGGTCATGATCGCCCGGCCGGCCTCGGCCCAGGCGTCGGCCTTCAGGCGGGCTTCGACTTCCGGCAGGCGGGCGGTGATCTTGGCGTCGTCCAGGATGACGCCGATGACGCCGGTCGAGGCCATCATCACGTCGCGCTGGCGGCAGTCCAGGCGCTTGCCCACGGCCGTGGCCACGCGGCGCACGGCGTCGGCGCCGGGGCGGCCGGTGAAGCTGTTGGCGCAGCCGGCGTTGACCACCAGGGCGCGGACGTCCGCCCCGCCCGTGGCGGCCAGCTGGCGCTTGCACCAGTCGACGGGCGCCGAGCCGACGCCGTGACGGGTGAAGACGCCGGCCGCCGAGGTCCCCTCGGCGAAGCTCATCAGCAGCAGATCTTCGCGCTCGTGCTTGTAGAAGCCCGCGCGGCCGGTGGCGATCTCGACGCCAGCGATCGGCGGGATGACCGGGAACGGCACGGCCAGGGGCGAGACGGCCAAGCCGGGCTTGCCCGCGCCGGTCGAGGTCGGCTTGGAGGGCGTTGGGGCGGCCGGCGCCGGCGCGACTTCGCCGGCCGACTTCTGGGCGCGACGCAGGCCGGCGCGCTTCAGGGCCGAGGTCAACGGATCGACCAGGGCGCGCTCGATCGCGGCGCCGGCGGCGGCCACCGGATTGGACGTGGACGTGGGCGCGGCTTCAGGAGCCTTCGCGGCCGTGGTCTTGCCCGAAGTCTTTGGAGTTTTGGTCATGGGGCCGCTCTTACTTCTTAGCGGGTTGGGCAGGGGGCGGAGCCGAAGCCGGCGCGCCGGCCGGCGGTTCGGGCGGGGCCGAGGCCGGCTCCTGGGCGCCAGCGGCGCCGGAAACGTCCTGGGGCTTGCCGATCAGCATCTCGACCTTGGCCGAGCCGCGCAGCTTCTCGAGGATGTCGCGCACCTGGTCATAGGTCAGGAAGCGCACGATCTGCGGCCGAGCGGCCTCCAGCGTGATCGGCTCCTCGGTGCGCTTGTCCTCGACCTTGACGATGACCCAGCCGCCCTCGGCCGCGAACGGACCGACCAGCGCGCCCTTGGCGGCGTCCTTCAGGGCCACGCCATAGGGTTCGGGCATCACGTCCAGGGTGAAGTAGCCGAGATCGCCGCCGTTGAAGCGGGTGGCCTGGTCGGTCGAGCGCTCCATGGCCAGGGCGTCGAACGAGGCGCCGGTGCCGAGCAGCTTCTTGATGCTGTCGGCCTCGGCCTGGGTGCCGACGATGATCTGCCGGGCGCGGATCTCTTCCGAGCGCTTCGAAAGCTTCTGCTGCTCGGCATAGAGCTTGCGGATGGCGTCCTCGGTGACGGCCTTCTCGACCACGCCCTCGACCAGGCGGTCGCCCAGCACCCGCTCGCGCTGGGCGGCCAGGCGGCGCTGGACGATGGCGTCCTTGTCCAGCTTGCGCTTGACGGCTTCCGCGGCCAACAGCTTCTGGTCGATGACCTCGTCGAGGCGCTGACGGAAGACCTCGCTGGAGATATCCAACGGCTCGCCCTCGCTGATCAACCCTTGCGCCACGGCCTCGCGCTTGACGTCTGACGCCCAGATCACCTGGCCGTTGACGCGCGCCACGGCGGTGTCGCCCGGCTCCGGCGGCTTGTCGGCGACCTTGTTCTGGCCGCACGCCGCCACCAGCAGGGCGCAGGTCACGGCGGTGATCAAAGTTGCGAGGCGGAAAGTGGTCTTCAAGGCCAAGATCTCCGGCTTTGTTGCAGACGGCTCTAGCGTGCTTTTTCGCGGAGTGGAAACGGCTTCGCCATCGAAAGCGTTCGGCCTTGCGAAAACTGAGGCAGGACGGCCACTAAGCGGCCCGAAAGCCTTAGTTGCGCCAGGGTCTTCGCGTTGACACCAAGAAGGCCGGTGCTTAAGTCTCCGGCCGCGCGGGAAGAACGGATTTATCCGTTGATCCGGCGTGACTTCATCTACCGTAGTCGAGGCCGCACAGCCTTAGCGCCGGCCTCCTCGTCAAAACCGTGCCACCGGATTCCCCCTGCATGCTTGGTCTCGCCAAAAAGCTCTTCGGCTCTTCCAACGAACGCAAGGTCAAGACCTTCCAAGCGCGGGTCGTCAAGATCAATGCGCTGGAGGCCGAATACGCGGCCCTGTCGGACGAGGCCCTGACGGCCAAGACCGCCGAGTTCAAGGACCGCCTGGCCAAGGGCCAGACGCTGGACGACATCCTGAACGAAGCCTTCGCCGTGGTGCGCGAGGCCTCCAAGCGCGTGCTGGGCATGCGCCACTTCGACGTCCAGATGGTCGGCGGCATGGTGCTGCACTTCTCGGGCATCTCGGAAATGCGCACGGGTGAAGGCAAGACCCTGGTCGCCACCCTGCCCACCTATCTGAACGCCCTGGAAGGCAAGGGCGTCCACGTCATCACCGTCAACGACTACCTGGCCAGCCGCGACGCCGACTGGATGGGCCAGATCTACAACTTCCTGGGCCTGTCGTATGGCGTCATCGTCAACGGCCTCAGCCAGGGTGAGCGTCAGCGCGCCTATCGCAGCGACATCACCTACGGCACCAACAACGAATTCGGCTTCGACTACCTGCGCGACAACCTCGTCTACAGCGTCGAGGAAATGGTCCAGCGCGGCCACAACTTCGTCATCGTCGACGAAGTGGACTCGATCCTGATCGACGAAGCCCGCACGCCGCTGATCATCTCGGGCCCGACCGAGGATCGCAGCGAGTTCTACAAGACGATCGACGTGCTGGTGAAGCAGCTGATCCTCGACAAGGGCACGTACGACCACGACGAGAAGCAGAAGCAGGTCATCCTGACGGAAGACGGCCAGGAGAAGATCGAAGAGATCCTGATGTCGGGCGGCCACCTGGCCGAGGACTCGGCGGGTCTCTATGACGCGGCCAACGTCTCGGTGGTGCACCACGTCAACCAGGCCCTGCGCGCCAACGTGCTGTACACGCGCGACAAGGACTACATCGTCAAGGGCGGCGAAGTGGTCCTGATCGACGAGTTCACCGGCCGCATGATGACCGGCCGCCGCCTGTCGGAAGGCCTGCACCAGGCCATCGAGGCCAAGGAAGGCGCCGACATCCAGCCCGAGAACCAGACCCTGGCCTCGGTGACCATCCAGAACTACTTCCGCCTCTACACCAAGCTGTCGGGCATGACCGGCACGGCGTCGACCGAGGCTCAGGAATTCGACGACATCTACAAGATGAGCGTCTCGGAAATCCCGACCAACCGCGTCATCAAGCGCATCGACGACGATGACGAGGTCTATCGCACCGAGCGCGAGAAGAACGAGGCCATCCTCAAGCAGATCGCCGACTGCCACGTGCGCGGCCAGCCGATCCTGGTCGGCACCGTGTCGATCGAGAAGTCGGAAGAGCTGTCCAAGCTGCTGGCCACCTTCAGCTTCGAGAACGACGGCAAGAAGCAGAAGGGCATCCCGCACCAGGTGCTGAACGCCCGCTTCCACGAACAGGAAGCCGGCATCGTCGCCGACGCCGGTTTCCCGGGCGCGGTGACCATCGCCACCAACATGGCCGGCCGCGGCACCGACATCCAGCTGGGCGGCAATCTCGACATGCGCATGGCCACTTGGCGCCAGCAGCAGAAGGGCATGGGCCTGGCGATCAGCCATGAGGACGAGGCCATCGAGCGCGCCCGCGTCGAGGCCGACATCTCCGAGTCCAAGGAAAAGGCCCTGGCCGCCGGCGGCCTGTTCGTGCTGGGCACCGAGCGCCACGAAAGCCGCCGCATCGACAACCAGCTGCGCGGCCGCACCGGCCGTCAGGGCGACCCGGGTCGTTCGAAGTTCTTCCTGTCGTGCGAGGACGATCTCCTCCGCATCTTCGCCGGCGAGCGCCTGGACGCGATCATGCGCACCTTCGGCGTCCAGGAAGGCGAGGCGATCACCCACAAGTGGCTGAACAACGCCATCGCCACGGCCCAGAAGCGCGTCGAACAGCGCAACTACGAGATCCGCAAGAACCTCCTGAAGTACGACGACGTCGTCAACGACCAGCGCAAGGCCGTGTTCGAGCAGCGCCAGGAGTTCATGGAGTCGACCGACCTCTCGGACATCATCCATGAGATGCGTCAGGACACGATCGACGACCTGATCGCCCGTCACCTGCCGCCCAAGGCCTATGCCGAGCAGTGGGACGTCGAGGGCCTGAAGGAACGCGTCCAGTCGATCCTGGGCCTGGACCTGCCGATCGAGACGTGGGCCGCCGAGGAAGGCATCGCCGACGAAGAGATCAAGGATCGCATCCAGAAGGCCGCCGACGCCTACGCCGCCGAGCGCGAGACGATCATCACGCCCGACCAGATGCGTTCGGTCGAGAAGAACTTCCTGCTGCAGATGATCGATCTGCAGTGGCGCGAACACCTGATGCACCTGGACCACCTGCGCAACGTCATCGGCCTGCGCGGCTACGGCCAGCGTGATCCGCTGAACGAGTACAAGACCGAGGCCTTCTCGCTGTTCGAGAAGCTGCTGGGAGATCTTCGCACCAACACCACCCGCTGGCTGATGACGGTCGAGATCGCCTATGCCGAACCGGAGACGCCGCATTCGTCGCTGGAGAACCTGGTCGAGGTCCACCTCGACCCGCTGACCGGCGAAAACGCCGCCGTCGCCGGCGCGATCCCCGACGGCCTGTCGCCGCAACAACGCCAGGCCCTGCCGATCTCGTCCCTGCCGGAAGAATGGGAGCGCACCAACCGCAACGCCCCCTGCCCCTGTGGCTCGGGCAAGAAGTTCAAGCAGTGCCACGGCTCGCTGGTGTGAGTCTGAGCTGAGTTTTGAGTTTGAGCGCCCGCCCTGGGAAACCGGGGCGGGCGTTTTCTTTGCTAAATTCTTGTCATCCCGGAAGCCTCGCAGAGGCTGTCCGGGACCCAGGGGCCAATGGCATTGCGGTTGCCCCTGGGTCCCGGCTCTCCGCTTCGCTACGGTCGGGATGACAGGCGTCGGGGCAGCAGGATCACCACCGCCGCTCCCGCCAAAATCACCGCCGCGCTGATCCCCGACAACCGCAAGCCCGCCACCACATTCGTCCCCGCCAGCGCCCCGAAGATCGCCACCCCCGCCGCGCCGCCGACCTGGCGGCAGGCGTTCAAGGTCCCCGAGGCCGCGCCGGCGTCGTGGCGGTCGACGCTGGCCAGCAGGCCGCTGGTCAGGGCCGGGATGGCCAAGCCCATGCCGCCGGGGATCAGGGCGAAACCGGGCAGCATCTCCAGCATCCCGCTCCCCACGCCCAGCCGCGCGGTCAGGGCGTAGCCGCAGGCGGCGATCAGCACGCCGCCAGCCGTCACGGTCTTCGCGCCCAGACGGGCCACCAGGCCGCCGCTGACGAGGTTCGACAGCACGAAGGTGGCGGTCAGCGGCAGGAAGGCGATCCCGGCCTTGCCCGGCGCCCAGTGCAGGGCCCGCAGCATGTAGAGCCCCAGCACGAAGATCAGGCCGTAATAGGTGAAGTTCAGCGCCGAGCCGACCACCACCGCCGTCCAGGCCGGACGCTTGCGGAACGCGGCCAGCGGCATGGCCGGATGAGCGGCGCGGCGCTCGACCTGCACGAAGGCCACCGCCAGCAGCAGGCCGGCGACCAGGGCGGCCAGCGGCGCGCCGCTCCAGCCCCGATGCCCGCCCTCGATCAGCCCGCCGACCAGCAGGGTGACGGCCGAGACCGCCAGGGCCTGGCCGGGAATGTCGAACGGGACCTTCGGCTTGGGCGGCGTCTCGGCGGCGATCCACTGGGTCAGCACGGCCCCGATCGCGCAGAGCGGCAGGTTGACGAAGAACACCCAGCGCCAGCCGACCGCCTCGACCAGCAGGCCGCCCAGCACCGGGCCGGCGGCGATCGACACCCCGCCGGCGGCGGTCCACCAGCCGACGGCGGCCGCCCGCGCCTTGTCGTCCCCGTGAGCGGCGTGGGCGATCAAAGCGAGCGACGGCGGGATCAGCAGCGCCCCGGCCGCGCCCTGGGCCACGCGCGCCAGGATCAGGGCCAAGGGGCTTCCCGCGAAGCCGCAGGCGGCCGAGGCGACGCCGAACAGCAGGAGGCCCGCCATGAACGCCCGCTTGGGTCCCACCCGGTCGCCGATCGCGCCGGCCGACAGCAGCATCGCCGCCAGGGCCAGCACATAGGCGTCGACCACCCATTGCAGCTGCGCGGTCGGGGCGTCGAACGCCTTGCCGATGGCGTCCAGCGCGACATTGACGATGGTCACGTCCAGCTGGGTGACCAGGAAGCCGAAACTGGCGGCGGCGGTGATCCAGACGAGGCGCGGCTTGTTCATGGGCTTCGTCATGCCCCGATCCGGCGACCGATTGCTACATGCGCCGATGAACCATTCCGTCGGCGAAGGGTCTAAGGTGGCCGCCATGGACGCCAATATCGCCTCCCCCGCCGCCCTGATCGGCGACCCGACCCGCGCGGCCATGCTGCAGGCGCTTCAGGACGGCCGCGCCCAGCCCGCCAGCGCCCTGGCCTGGGCCGCCGGCGTCACCGCCCAGGCGGCCTCCAACCACCTCGCTAAGCTGGTCGATGGCGGCCTGCTGGCGGTCGAGCGGGAGGGCCGCCACCGCTACTACCGCCTGGCCTCGGCCGAGGTGGCGCACGCGATCGAGGCGCTGTCGATGCTGGCGGCGCCGGTGCGGTCGCTGGAGGTCCCGAGGTCGCCCAAGGCCCGGGCGTTGCGGGATGCGCGGTGCTGCTACGGGCACCTGGCGGGGCGGCTGGGCGTGAGGGTCTGCGAGGCTTTGGTCGAGCGGGAATTGCTCCGGCCGGCGGACGACAAACTGTTCGCGGTGACGGATGCGGGACGGGTCTGGTTCGAGGACCTGGGCGTCGCGGTGGACGCCCTGCGCTCACCGCGAGGCGTGGCGCGACAGTGCCTGGACTGGACCGAACGGCGGCATCACCTGGCAGGGCCGCTGGGGGTCAAGCTGCTGGAGGCGATGACGGCACGCGGATGGCTGGCGCTGGAGGAGAAGGGGCGCGCGGTGAGGGTGACCCCAACCGGCGCGCAGGCTCTACGTGAGCGGTTGGGCGTGAGCCTGGAAGATGAAGGCCGGGTCGCCGCCTAGCGCCCCCTCCGTCACGTCGCCTATCGGCGCCGCGCCACCTCCCCCGCAAGCGGGGCAGGAGGGAGTGTTTCTCCTCCCCCGTGAAACGGGGGAGGTGGATCGCTGCGGATACGCAGCGAGACGGTGGGGGCGCTTAGGGCCGCAGCACCACGCCCACATCCGCCGCCGTCCCGCCGTCCACCTGCGCCAGGTAGGCCGCCTGCATGGCCTCGCGGCCCTGCCCGGTCTCCACCTTCAGCCACCGCGGGGCATCGGCCACGAAACCCGTCCACGCCGCGCCGTGGCGCTGCTCGAACTCGCCCGGCGCCCAGTCCTTCTGGCGCTTGGCCACGCGGTCCGGGGCGAAGAAGAAGGCCGGCGTCGGACCCGGCAGAGCTCCGCCGCCACGCGGCGCCTCCCAGTGCGTGCCGCCGACCAGGATCGAGGCCTTCAGTTCATCGGCGAACCGGTTGTGCACGCTCGCCAGCACTGCCGCGTCGCCCGCGAAATCGACGAACGCCGCCGGCCCTTCGATCGGCGCGCTGGCCTCGTCGTCGTACAGGACCACCTGGTCGTAGAACCCCAGCCCCTCGACGAACGCCTTGTTGCGCGGCGAGGTCAGGCCCACGACGTTCACGCCGCCGCGCTTCTTCAGCAACGCCGCCAGGCCGATCGCCGTCTTGGACGAGGCGCTGGACAGGATCACGCTTGTCGCGCCGTAGAAGGCGTGCTCGTCGAACTGGTCGTCGATCAGGAAGGCGGTGATGAACAGCGGCTGCAGCAGCGCCCGGTGCGCCTCCAGCGCCTCTTCCGCGCCGACCGCCAGGTACTGGTTGTAGACCGGCGGCAACGGCTGGCGGTGCGGCGCGACGTCGGTGAAGCCCGCGCGGCTCGGCTTGGCCTGCACGGTCAGGTGGGTCGACATCGGCCAGTAGCCGTAGAACCGCTGGCCGACCGCGATGTCCGGATGGGCCGAGGCCTCGACCCGCGCGTGGCCCCAGACCGGCACGCGGCCAAAGCCGTCCGGACCGGGGAAGAACTCCCAGTACTTCATCATCTCGCCGAACACGGCGTAGGTGATGTTGTTGGCCGTCAGGGCGAAGCTCTCGATGGCCAGGCGGACCTGGCCGTCGGCCAGCGGCGGCGGCGCCACGTCGTGGAATTCACTGCGGCGCAGGTCGCTCTTGGCGACGACGAAATCCCAGGCCATGGCGGCGTCTCCGGCTTGTTCGGCGGGGAGTAGGACGTGCGCCCACGCCGAAGTCAAACAGTCGTTTGCCCCACTCTAAACTTGTCATCCCGGCCGCAGCGAAGCGGAG
The DNA here is from genome assembly GCF_059424195.1 of Caulobacter sp. GW456-12-1-14-TSB4. Taxonomy (NCBI): domain Bacteria; kingdom Pseudomonadati; phylum Pseudomonadota; class Alphaproteobacteria; order Caulobacterales; family Caulobacteraceae; genus Caulobacter; species Caulobacter sp. GW456-12-1-14-TSB4. The sequence continues at coordinate 12,442 of NZ_JBWKZF010000021.1, read as the reverse complement.
AGCCGGGACCCAGGGGCCACCGCATTGCGCTTGGCCCCTGGGTCCCGGACAAGCCCCGCGGGCTTTCCGGGATGACAAGGGTGGTTAAGCCGCTACCCACTGGCCGTGGAAGCCGAACGGTACCCGGCGCGGCAGCCTGGCGCTGGCGATCGGGCCGTTCTCGACCGCCTGGGCGTCGAAGACCACGAACTCGGACATGTCGTCAGCCTGGCGATAGATCACCGCCGTCAACCAGCCCTCGCCTTCGGCCGCGCCCTCTCCGGCATGGGTGAAGACAGCTTCCGAGATCGCGTCGCCCTGCGGCACGGTCCAAGTCTTCCGCGTCCCGGCGACGAGATCGACATGGGCCACGATGTTGGAGCGGAAATCGCCGGGCTTCAGGCTCTGACCCACGAACCAGCCGTGGCGGTAGGGCATGCCGGCGAAGCGCTCGTCGAAGCGCGGGAACTCGCCGGCGGTGTCGTCCAGCGCGGCTTCGCTGACCGTCCCGGCGTCCAGGTCGATGGTCCAGCGCGTCAGATAGGCGGCCGCGTTCTCGCCCTTGGTCCCGTCGGCGTTGGGGAACAGCGGCGCGGTGGCGTAGCGCATGACGTCGGCGACGATCGTCTGGCCCTGCTCGAAGGCGTTCATGACGTGGAAGGCGTAAGCCGCCGGAATCTCGATCCAGCGCAGGCTGGCCACGCCCTGGTCGCGGCGCATCACGGCCAGATGGCCGCCCAGCTCCGGCTCCCAGGCGAAGACCGGCTTGCCGCTCATGGCGCGCGGCAGACTGCCGGTCAGGGGCAGCACCGGAATGACGATGTGGTGCTCGGTGACGATGCAGTCGTGGATCATCGAGCAGTACGGGGCCTCGAAGGTCTCGCGCTTGAGCAGCTTGCCGTCCTTGTCGGCGACGCCCCAGCTGACCTTGTTCGACAGCGGCGTGGGGTCGTCGGCATAGGCGAAGAACACCAGCTCGCCGGTGATCGGGCAGGCCTTGGGGTGGGCGGTGACCTTGCCGCCCAGGTCGTAGGCGCCCAGCGTCTCCAGGTCCGGACCGCTCATCTCGAACGGGGCGTGGGCCTCTTCCAGCGCCAAGAGGTGGCCGCCGTGGCGGATGATGTTGGTGTTCATCGCCCCTTCGGAGGCTACGCCCAGCACCGACGGATCGGTGGTCATCGGGTTGCCCCAGCTGCCCCACAGCGCCTGGCCGGCCTCGTGCTCCAGCGCCCACTTGTTGGTGCGGACCCAGCGGTTGCGATAGCGGACCTGACCGTCTTCCACCGTGAAGGCGTGCAACATGCCGTCGCCGACGAACCAGTGGTAGTTGGCGTCGCGCGGGTCGAACTGCGGGTTGGGGCCGTTGCGGTAGAGCGTGCCGCGCAGACCCGCCGGCAGCGTCCCCTCGACCGTCAGCACGAAGTCGTCCTCGCTGCGCACCGGCGCGAAATTGCCACTGAGAAACGGATTGATCCGCACATCGCCGTCCATGGTCGGTCTCCCAGAGTTTTATTGTTTACGATGTAAATTTATGTTGTAAGCGACAGGTCGAGTCAATTGGGATTCTGAGTTGCCCCGCGTCCTGTCGTCCGAAGACGTCGAAGCCTTCCGCGGCCGCCTGTGCGAGGCGGCCCAGACCCTGTTCGCCGAGCGCGGCATCGAGGCGGTGACCATGCGCGAGCTGGCCCAGGCGCTGGGCGTCAGTCCGATGACCCCCTACCGCTACTTCAAGGACAAGGACGCGATCCTGGCGGCCGTGCGCGCGGCGGCTTTCGACCGTTTCGCCGCGCGACTGGAAGCGGCCATGGCCACGACCTCGGACCCGGCGCGCCGCTCGCGCGACGCCGGCCAGGCCTATATCGACTTCGCCCTGGCCGAGCCTCAGGCCTATCGCCTGATGTTCGATCTGAACCAGCCGACGGAAGGCGACTATCCCGCGCTGCAGGCCGCCATCGTCCGCGCCCGCCGGACCATGACCGTCCATGTCGAGGGCCTGATCGAGGCGGGCCTGATCGCGGGCGACGCCGAGCTGATCGGCCACATGTTCTGGTCGGTGCTGCACGGACTGCTGATGCTGCAGCTGACCAACAAGCTGGCCCCCTCGATCGACCCCGCCCAACTGCGCGCCCTGGTGTTCTCGACCATCGCCCGAGGCCTAGGCATCGCCGCGCTCTGACCATCACGCCCCGATTGTCACGGGGACAATGTTTCCGTTGCGACGTCGGGCTCGAGGGTTCAGGTCCAGGCTAGTCCAGCTTGCGATTGGAACCACCGCCATGCCGACCCACGCCCCCCTGCCCCTGCGCCACTTCCTGCTGGCCCTGGCCGTGGTGGCGGTGTGGGGCACGAACTTCGTGGTCATCCGCATCGGCCTGAACCACCTGCCGCCGCTGCTGTTCGCGACCTTGCGCTTCTGCATGGTGCTCGTGCCCATGGTGTTCATCGTCAAGCGCCCGGCCGTGTCGTGGAGCAACCTGGCGGCCTATGGCCTGCTGATCGGGGCGGGGCAATTTGGCCTGTTGTTCGTGGCCATGAAGGGCTCGATCTCGCCGGGCCTGGCCTCGCTGATCCTGCAGACCCAGGTGTTCTTCACCATCGGCATGGCCATGTGGATCAGCAAGGAGCGCATCCAGGGCTTCCAGATCGCCGCCCTGGTGCTGGCCGTGGCCGGCATCGTGGTCATCGCCGCCCACGGCGGCGGGGCGGCGACGCCGCTGGGCGTGATGCTGGGCCTGCTGGCCGCGCTCAGCTGGTCGGGCGGCAACATCGTCGCGCGCCAGGCCGGGCCGGTGAACATGCTGGGCTATGTCGTCTGGGCCAGCCTGTTCTCGATCCCGCCGCTGTTTGCCATGTCGCTGTGGCTGGAAGGCTGGCCGGCCATCGTCAAGGGCGTGACCGGCGCGGGTCCCTGGACCTGGGTCGCCGTCGCCTGGCAGGCGGTAGGCAACACCATGTTCGGCTATGCCGCCTGGGGCTGGCTGCTGGCGAGGCACCCGGCCGCGACGGTGACCCCGATGGCCCTGCTGGTCCCGGTGTTCGGCATGAGCGCCTCGGCCTTGTTGCTGGGCGAGGGCCTGCCGGCCTGGAAGCTGATCGCGGCGGCGCTGGTGCTGACGGGGCTGGCGGTGAACATGCTGTGGCCGAAGGTGCGGATGCGGTTCGCGGCCGCCTAACCCACTCTGCTCCCCCAGAGGGGGAGCAGAGTTTGTGTTGACCGCCCTCGCGTAACCCGGCGGAGGCTCCCTCAAAACAGGGAGGCCGCCATGGTGACGCCGTTCAAGGTCGAGTGGAGCCGCGAGGCGATCGACAAGCTCCTCGGCCAGGTCCGCGCCTACGAATTCCCACCCGCGCCGGAGGGCGGCGGCTGGGGCTATGGCTGTGACGCCGACTTCCTGCAGGCTCTCTGCGGCTACTGGACCGACGGCTTTGACGTCGCGGCGGCGCAGGCGAACCTCAATCGCTTCCCGCAGTTCACGACCACGATCGACGGCCTCGATATCCACTTCGTCCACGTGGTCGGCGAGGCAGACGGCAAGCGGCCGCTGCTGATCAGCCACGGCTGGCCGGGCAGCCACTTCGAGTTCTGGGACGCCATCGAGCCCCTGGCCTTTCCGTCGCGCCATGGCGGCGATGCGGCTGACGCCTTCGACCTGGTGATCCCGTCGCTGCCGGGCTTCGGCTTCTCCGGCAAGCCCAAGCGGCCGCTGGGCCAGCGGGCCACCGCGCGGATGTTCGACACGCTGATGGGCCAGCTGGGCTACGAGACCTACCTCGCCCAGGGCGGCGACTGGGGCGGGCTGGTCACTTCCTGGCTGGGCCTGGACCATGCCGCGCGAGTGAAGGCCATCCACCTCAACATGATCGGCCTGCGCCCGCACGGACCGCCCACGACGCCGGAGGAGATCGCCTGGATCACCGGCTTCGGGGCGCAGATGGACCTATGGGGCGCCTATTTCCGCCTGCAGGCCAGCAAGCCGCAATCGGTCGCGTGGCTGGGCGCCAGCAACCCCGTCGGCCAGGCCGCCTGGATCCTGGAGCGCTTCCACGACTGGGCGGACCTGTCGGAGAGGTCCTTCGAGCAGGTCTTCACCCGCGACCAGTTGCTGACCAACATCATGCTCTATGGGATGACCGGCAGCTTCACGACCGGCGCCTGGTACTACCGCGCGCTGCTGGAGGAAGGCGGCCCCGTGCTGGCGGAGGGCCAGCGCTGCGAGACCCCGACCGCCTTCGCCAACTTCCCGGGCGAGAGCATCTACAAGCCCCCGCCCCGCTCGTGGGCCGACCGGGCCTACAACATCACCCGCTGGACCGACCAGCCGCGCGGCGGCCACTTCGCGGCGATGGAGGAGCCGGGCCTCTTCGTGCAGGATGTCCGCGAGTGGGCCAGAGACCACTAGGTCCGCCGAGGGAGGAAGATCATGACCAAGCTCGAAGGCGGCTGCCAGTGCGGCGCCATCCGCTATGAGATCAGCCAGGACCTGATGGGGTCGGGCGTCTGTCACTGCCGCGCCTGCCAGTACTCGACCGGCGGCGGCCCCAACTATGTCGCCCTGGCGCCGACGACGGGCTTCACGATCACCAAGGGCGAGCCCAAGCGCTATGTCCGCCCGGGCGGCAGCGGCGCCGAGGTGGCCCGGATCTTCTGCGGCGACTGCGGCACGCCGCTGTGGTCGGAAGGCGCCCTGCCCTTCCTGCCGGTCAAGGCGGGCAGCCTGGATGACCCTTCGTTCCTCGATCCGGCCGTGCACCTCTGGACGAGCGCGGCCCAGCCGTGGCATCGCATCGAGCCTGGCCGTCCGGCCTTCCCCGAGAACCCGACCTTCTGAGGACTTGATGGCCGCCCGCTACGACTTCGCTTCCGACAACGTGGCGGGCGCGATGCCCGAGGTCATGGAGGCGCTGGTCGCCGCCAACGCCGGCACGGCTTCCGGCTATGGCACCGACCACGTCAGCAAGGCCGCCGGCGACCGCATCCGCGCGCTGCTGGACGCCGACGCCGAGGTGAAGTTCACCGCCTCGGGCACGGCCGCCAACGCCTTCGCCCTGACCCTGCTGGCCGCGCCGCACGAGGCGGTGCTGGCCCACGAGCACGCCCACATCTGCACCGACGAGACCGGCGCACCCGGCTTCTTCAGCCAAGGCGGCGGCCTGATCGGCCTGCCAGGCGCCTCGGGCAAGATCGAGCTGGCGGCGCTGGAAGCCGCCCTCAAGCGCCCCGAGGTCTCGTACAACCAGCCGGCCAACGCCCTGTCGCTGACCACCGCCACCGAATACGGCACGGTCTATTCGCAGGAGCACCTGGCCAGCCTGATCGCGCCGGTGAAGGCCAAGGGCTACGGCGTCCACCTGGACGGCGCGCGCCTGGCCAACGCCGTGGCCGCCGGCTTCGACCTGAAGAGCGTGGCCAGGATGGGCGTCGATATTCTCGTCATGGGCGGCACCAAGGCCGGCTCGACCCCGACCGAGGCCGTGGTGTTCCTCAACCCCGCCCACAAGCGTCGCCTGGACGCGCGTCTCAAACACGCCGGCCAGCTGGTCAGCAAGGGCCGCTTCCTGGCCGCTCCGTGGCTGGGCCTGCTGGGCGAGGACGGCTCCACCGGTCCGTGGGCCGCCCGCGCGGCGCACGCCAACGCCATGGCGCAAAAGCTGGCGGCGCTGATGCCGTTCGAGATCAAGCACCCGGTCGAGGCCAACGGCATCTTCGTCGAGATGGACGAACCGACGCTGGAGCGCCTGCGCGGCGAAGGCTGGTTCGTCTACCGCTTCCTGGACGGCACGGTGCGCTTCATGTGCTCGTGGGCGACCACGCCGGAAATGGTCGAGGACCTGGGCGCGGCGCTGAAGCGGGTGGTTTGAATCCCACCACCCGAACGCTTGCGGAAATCACAAGAACTCTCATAGGTTGAGATTATCGCACAATTCCCAATCGCTTGGGTTTTTGATAATCTCCCCATGGTCACCCTGCTGCGTCACGGCAAGATCCGCGTTGTCATCTACTCGGAAGATCATCGACCGAGCCACGTGCACGTCGTTGGAACTGACCAGGCGGCGGTTTTGCTGCTGAACTGCAACGACGAGCTGCCACACGGTCCCGTGGCCCTTCGGGAAAACCACGGGTTCGCGGCGCGGGAGCTGAGGCCGATCATCGAACAGGTCGAGGCCAATCTCGCCCTGCTCTGCGCCGAATGGAAACGTGTGCATGGCGATTACGGATGAAGAGATCGACTCGGCCGCCGACCGCAGCACGGCTACTCGCGCGCAGCATCCGCAGGCGGTGTCCGCGCGCTACGATACAGCCCGTGGGCTGATTGAAATCGCCTTCACGAATGGCGCCTTCTTCAGCTTCCCGCCGCGCCTCGCTCAGGCGCTGCAGAGCGCGACGACCATCCAGCTGAAGGCGGTCGAGATCGTCGGCGCGGGTACGGGCCTGCACTTCCCGGCGATCGACGCCGACCTCTACATCCCCGCGTTGGTCGAGGGCGTGTTCGGTTCGAAGACCTGATGGCGTCACGCCTTGGCCAAGAGGGCGGGCGCGTCCGCAGCGATCGCAAGTCCGCCGCGGCGCGCGAGAACGGGAAACTCGGAGGCCGCCCGCGTAAGGCCGGCTAGGGGTTACGAGGCCGCCCGAACCGGTTGCTTGTCCTGCGTTTCAAGCACGGCAGGCGCTTTCGCTTCCGTCGCCAGCACCGTCACCGACGCGCCGGCGAACTCCATCCGCTCCACACCCAGCATCTTGGCGATCTCGGCCGCGGGGGCCGGGCGGCTGATGTAGTAGCCTTGGATCTCGGCGCAGCCCTGGCCGCGCAGAGCGTTGAGCTGTTCCAGGGTCTCCACGCCCTCGGCCGTGGTGACGATGCCCATGGACGAGCCCAGGTCCAGCACGGCCTTGATGATGGCCATGGCGTCGCTGTCTTCCAGGATATCGCGGACGAAGGTCTGGTCGATCTTGATCTTGTCGAACGGGAAGCTGCGCAGATAGCTCAGCGAGCTGTAGCCCGTGCCGAAGTCGTCCATCGAGATGCGCACGCCCAGGGCCTTCAGGTCATGCAGCATCTGCATGTTGGCCTGGCTGTCCTGCAGCAGCACCGACTCGGTGATCTCCAGCTCCAGGCGCTGGGCCGGCAGGCCCGAGGCGGCCAGGGCCGAGACGACGGTGCGCACCAGGCCCCGGTCGCGGAACTGGGCCGGCGACAGGTTGACGGCCAGGCGCACGTGGGCGGGCCATTTGGCGGCCTCGGCGCAGGCCGTGCGCAGCACCCACTCGCCCAGCGGCACGATCAGGCCGATCTCCTCGGCCAGCGGGATGAAGTCGGCCGGCGAGACCATGCCCCGGTCGGGGTGGCGCCAGCGCAGCAGGGCCTCGCAGCCCGTGACGCGCTCGTCGCCCAGATTGTACAGCGGCTGGTAGAACAGCTCGAACTCGCCGGCCTGCAGCGCGCGGCGCAGGTCCAGCTCCAGGGCGCGACGGGCTTGCAGCTGCTCGTCCATGGCGCGTTCGAAGAAGTGGAAGGCGCCGCGACCGTCGGCCTTGGCGCGATAGAGGGCCATGTCGGCCTTCTTCAGCAGTTCGTCGGCGTCCTCGCCGTCCGAGGGCGCGGCGGCGACGCCGACGCTGGCGCCGATCACCACATGGTGGCCCTGGAGGTCGAACGGGGCGCTCATCGCCTCGACGATACGGGCGGCCAGGCGCGTGGCGCCGGTCATGTCCTTGAGGCCGGTCTGGACCACGGCGAACTCGTCGCCGCCCAGGCGGGCCACGGTGTCGCCTTCGCGCACGCAGCCCCGCAGACGCTCGGCGGCGACGCGCAGCAAGGCGTCGCCCAGCGGGTGGCCCAGGGTGTCGTTGACGGTCTTGAAGCGGTCCAGGTCGATGAAGTGCACGGCCAGCCGGTCGCCCTTGCGGACGCGGCGGGCCAGGGCCTCGGACAGGTGCTTCTGGAACAGCACGCGGTTAGGCAGCTCGGTCAGCGGGTCGTAGTGCGCCAGGCGGGCGATCTGAGCCTCGGCCCGCTTGCGCTCGGCGATGTCTTCCGAGACGCCCAGCAGGTACTCGGCCTGGCCCTCGGCGTTGAGCAGGGCGATCTTCTTGGTGCGCAGGATGGCCATGCCGCCGTCCTTGCGCGGCACGTGGTCTTCCTCGATCACGCGGACCTCGCCGGAGTCCAGCACCTCGCGGTCGCGCTCGACATAGAGGGCGGCCAGCTCGGCGTCGTGGAAGTCGGCGTCGGTCTTGCCGACCACCTCGGCGCGCGGACGGCCCAGGATCTTCTCGCCGGCGCGGTTCAGCAGAACGTAGGAGTGGTCGTCGGCGCGCTTGACGAACACCATCGAGGGCATGGCCTCGACGATGGCGGTCATGAAGGTCTGGGCGCGATCGACCTCGGCCTTGGCCTTGGCCAGTTCGGCCACGCCCCGGCGATTGGTCTCGTTGGCGGCCTGCAGCAGGCCCAGCACCGTGCCGACGCCGATATAGCGGCCGCCCTCGGTGACGATGAAGCCGCGCAGCAGGTCGGAGGCGCGATACGACAGGCTGTCGGTGGTGAACTCGGCCAGGGCCATGTCGGCGTCGACGACCAGCGGCTCGCGGTCCATCAGCGTCGAGATCGGACGGTTGGCGTAGAGGGCGCGGCCATACTCGGCGGCCATGCGCAGGAAGAAGGCGTTGCGTTCGACGATGCCGATCGGACGGTCGTCGGCGTCGACGACCGGGACGATCAGGGTGTCGGGCTCCTCACGGAACCGCTCGTACAGGGCCTTGCCGAGATCGTCCTGACGCGCGGGAGTCAGGGAAGAAACGGTATCCCGCAGGGTGAACATGGTTACGCCTCCACTCAACCGAGGGAAGGACCATTTCTGCGCTAACGACGTACTAATGGCGTCGCTTGGGGCCCGCCATTTCGCCAAAACTTCATGCCGTTGTCACAGTGTTTTCGGCGATTTTTACCGTGATTACTCAGACCTTCAGGAACATTACCTGCCGGTATCCAGGAAGTCTTGCCCGTCGAATTTGTCGGGCGCGGCGACTTCAACCACAGGTTCGGGGCGATCGTCGAATTCGGTGCGCAGGGCCCGGCTCATCACCGCGTGCATCTCGTAGAGACAGGTGATGTAGGTCAGCTCCAGGATCTGCTCGTCGGTCAGGAAAGCCTTGAGCGCCGCGAACACCCCGTCGGCGATGCGGCCGCCGTCCAGGACGAGGCCGTCGGCATAGGCCAACACCGCGCGCTCGTGGGCGTCGAAGGCCTCGGACACCTGCCAGTGCGGCACGGCGGCGATCTTCTCTTCCGAGACCTTGAGGCCGCGCAGCGACTTGCAGTGCTGGGAGAACACGAACTGACTGCCGCGCGTCCAGCCGGCCCGGGTCTGGGCCAGTTCGCGTAGCACCGGATCAAGCTTGCGGGTCGGATCGCGATAAAGGACAAAGCCCTGGGCGGCGTGGCGCAGCACGTCGGGGCTGCCGGCGAAGACCGTCCACCAGTCGCCGCGCGTGCCCGTGGCGGTTCCAGGCTGGGCCACCGGGTCGCGGTCGCCGAACAACAGGTCGTAGAGCTTCAGCGTCCGCTCGTCGGTGACTTCGGCGCGGGGGATCTCGCGCAGGCGCGGCATCTAGGCGTCCACCGTCGCTTTGGCCGGCGCGTGCTTGACGTCCTCCGGCCCGAAGTCGCGGGTGAAGGCGGCCAGCTCCATCATGATGCCGTTGGGGTCAGTGAAATAGACCGAGCGGACGAAGACGCCGGGATGGAGCTTGCGCGCCACGCCCATCTCGCTGTCGTCGTGATTGACCACCATCGGGAAGGCCGGGACGCCGGCGGCCTGCAGGCGCTCCAGACAGGCCTCCAGGTCGGCCTCATCGACGGTAAAGGCCACGTGGTTCATCGAGCCCACGGCGGTCTTGGAGTCGGCTGGGAAGCTCTTGACCGACGCAATGCCCGGCGCGGCCGGCCGGGCCTCGGGCCACCAGAAGAAGGCCAGGCAGGACCCGCCGCCGCAGTCGAAGAAGAAGTGCTGGCCGCCATCGGGCAAGGCCACGGTCTTCACGAGGGGCATCTGCAGCACCTCGGAATAGAACCTCACCGTCTCGGCCATGTCGCGACAGACCAGGGCCAGGTGATTGACGCCGGTGATCTTCATCTCGGCTTCCTCCCGGAGACCGAGGTTACGCCGATGGGGTCCGAGCGCTAGATTGCCCCTGCGTACCCTGCCCTCAAAAATCCATTCTTCCCCAAATCCGTTTCCCCGGCGAAAGCCGGGGCCCAGATCTCATGGTGCTGGGGATGATTGGATCAGCGCGGCGCTCTTAGAACCCGCCCCAGCGCTCTTCCATCTGGGCCCCGGCTTTCGCCGGGGAGACGGGATCAGGATTGCTCCTTCTTCGCGTCCCCCAGCAGCACGTGCCCGACCCAGCTGACGACGCCCGTCACGATCGCCGCCTCGATCCCCGCCAGCAGGCCGCGCACCGCCAGGCCGTCCAGGAACCAGGCCACCAGCCCGATCATCGCCGCATTCACCACCAGCAGGAACAGGCCCAGGCTCAGCAGGGTCAGCGGGAAGGTCAGGATCGTCACCACCGGGCGCACCACCGCATTGACGATCCCCAGCAGGAAGCCGGCGATCAGCAGCGTCGTCCAGCCATCGGCCGTGACGCCCGGCACGATGCGGGCGGCCAGCCACAGGCCGGCGGCGGCGATCAGGATGCGGAAGATGAAACGGAACATGCGGCGCGACTCCCCTTGGCTGATCGCAGAATGGCGCAAGCCCTCGCTCGCGCAAGATCGCCCTAGAACATGGTGTTCTTGTTGGCCGCCTCGGCCGGGACGGCCTGGATGACGTCCCAGTGCTCGACGATGCGTCCGTTCTTGACGCGGAAGATATCGACGATGCTCTGCCCGCGATCGGCCGGGTTTTCGGTGGAGTGGACATGCAGCCAGACCAGGTCGCCGTCGGCCGCCACGCGCACGATGCGCGCGCGAGACGCCGGGTTGGCTTTGAACGCCTCGACGAAATAGGCCAGGAACGGCGCCTTGCCGTCCGGGACCTCGGGATTGTGCTGGCGATAGTCGTCCGTCAGCACCTTGGCGCCCTCGACCACCTCGTGCCGATTGAAGACGCGGTCGTAGAACTCGACGACCAGCTTGCGGTTGGCCGCCTCGCGGGCCACGTCGCGGGGCGCGGCGCAGGCCAGGTCCGCGCGACTGCTGACACATAGGGCCACGAGCCCTGCGAGGATGATCGAACGCTTCATGGAATCTCCGGTCGCTGAACGGGGGCGCCAGATGCGCTAATAGCGGCCGGGATCAAAGTCACGCCGCATTCGTACAATATCCAAGCGGGCAACTCGGACATTACAAATGCGTTACCGCTCTTCAAACCGCAGCTTCGCGAACTATCTAGTTCCTCGTGTGAGGGATGATCGCGCGCACTTGAGCAGCGGATCCGCACGCAAGGGGATATAAGAAGTATGGCCGTGAATTCTCTATCGGTGATGTCGCCGGACGGCGGCCTGTCGCGTTATCTCACCGAGATCCGCAAGTTCCCGATGCTTCCGAAGGACGAGGAGTTCATGCTCGCCCAACGCTGGAAAGAGCATCAGGACTCCGCCGCTGCCCACAAGATGGTGACGTCGCACCTGCGTCTCGTGGCCAAGATCGCCATGGGCTATCGCGGTTACGGCCTGCCGATCGGCGAGGTTATCTCGGAAGGCAATGTCGGCCTGATGCAGGCCGTCAAGAAGTTCGAACCCGAGAAGGGCTTCCGCCTGGCGACCTACGCCATGTGGTGGATCCGCGCCTCGATCCAGGAGTACATCCTGCGTTCGTGGTCGCTGGTGAAGATGGGCACGACCGCCGCGCAGAAGAAGCTGTTCTTCAACCTGCGCAAGGCCAAGAGCCAGATCGCCGCCTTCCAGGAAGGCGACCTGCACCCTGACCAAGTCAGCCAGATCGCCACCAAGCTGGGCGTGCTGGACAGCGAGGTCATCTCGATGAACCGCCGCCTGTCGGGCCCCGACGCTTCGCTGAACGCGCCGCTGCGCACGGACGGCGAGAGCGAGTGGCAGGACTGGCTGGCCGACGACGATCAAGTCAGCCAAGAGACCGTCGTCGCCGAGAACGAGGAGAAGTCGCTGCGGATGTCGCTTCTGGAAGAAGCGATGGTCGAACTGACCGACCGCGAGCGTCACATCCTGACGGAACGCCGCTTGAAGGACGACCCGACCACCCTAGAAGAACTGGCCGCCCAGTACGGCGTCAGCCGCGAACGCGTGCGCCAGATCGAGGTCCGGGCGTTCGAGAAGCTGCAGAAGAACATGCGCGAGGCCGCCGTGGCCAAGAACATGGTCGATGCGTAGCTGATCGCTGCTCCCCTTCTGGGGGAGCTGTCGCGAAGCGACTGAGGGGGCTACTCGGCATAGGCCGCGCTGCCCCCTCCGGCCCTCCGGGCCACCTCCCCCAGAGGGGGAGGA
>NZ_JBWKZF010000020.1:31157-86136 GCF_059424195.1 Caulobacter sp. GW456-12-1-14-TSB4 | reverse complement strand
GCCATCCGCTACACCCCGCCCCGATGACCCGCCTGCCGCACCATCACGGCTGCCACCACCATCCGACCTCGCCTCGCGGGATCGGCCGGGTCCGCGCGCTCTAAAGCCGAGCGACCCAGCCAGAGCCCCGCCTAGCGGATGGGGCTTGGCATAAGCGCCATCCGTCGAAGCCTTGAAGATCTAAGGACCGACGCCGATGACCGACGACACCGCTGACAACACCGCCCAGGACTTCCGCCCCGAGGCCCGCGCTCCGCGCGGCTTCGCCGACAAGCGCGCCCGCGACCTGCGGGCCGAGCGGGCGATCCTGGAGGCGGTGTCGGCGGTCTATGAGCGCTACGGCTTCGAGGCGCTGGACACCGGGGCGTTCGAATATGCCGACGCCCTGGGCAAGTTCCTGCCCGACAGCGACCGGCCCAACGAGGGCGTGTTCGCGCTCCAAGATGACGACGACCAGTGGATGGCGCTGCGCTACGACCTGACCGCGCCGCTGGCGCGGTTCGCGGCGCAGAACTGGGAGACCCTGCCCAAGCCGTTCCGCCGCTACGCCTTCGGGCCGGTGTGGCGCAACGAGAAGCCGGGGCCGGGGCGCTTCCGCCAGTTCATCCAGTGCGACGCCGACACGGTGGGCTCGGCCCGTCCGGAGGCCGACGCCGAGATCATCGCCATGGCGGTCGAGGGGTTGGAGGCGGCCGGCCTGCCGCGCGGCGCGGCGGTGCTGAAGATCAACAATCGCAAGCTGCTGAACGGCCTGCTGACCTCGGCGGGGGCCGAGAGCGCCGGCCAGAAGCTGGCCGTGCTGCGCGCGGTCGACAAGCTGGATCGTCTGGGCGTCGACGGGGTCCGCCTGCTGCTGGGCGAGGGGCGCCTGGACGAGAGCGGCGACTTCACCAAGGGCGCGGGCCTGAAGGGCAAAGCGATCGACTCGGTGCTGGACTTCGTGTCGGCCGGGGCGGGTGGTCGCGCCGCGACGCTGGACAACATCGCCAAGGTCATCGGCGGCTCGGCCGAGGGCGACGAGGGCCTGCTGGAGCTGTCGCGGATCGACGCGGCCCTGACCAGCCTGGGCATCGCCGACGACCAGGCCTTCATCGATCCGTCGATCGTCCGGGGGCTGGAATACTACACCGGCGCGGTGTTCGAGGCCGAGCTCTTGCTGAGCACCACGGACGAGAAGGGGAACAAGGTCTCGTTCGGCTCGATCGGCGGCGGCGGGCGCTATGACGACCTGGTGGCGCGGTTCACCGGGACGGCGACGCCGGCCACGGGCTTCTCGTTCGGCGTCACCCGCCTGGCGGCGGCGCTGCGGGCGGCTGGACGCGAGCCGGGCGGCGTGGCGCGCGGGCCGGTGGTGGTGATCACCTTCGACCAGGCGCACATGGGCGAGTACTTCTCCGTGGTCGGACAATTGCGCGCGGCGGGCATCCCGGCCGAGGTCTATCTGGGCACTTCGGGCATGAAGCCGCAGATGAAATACGCCGATCGCCGGGGCGCGCCGGCCGTGGTCATGCTGGGCGGGGACGAGATCACCGCCGGCACGGTGACCATCAAGGACCTGGACGCCGGCCGCATGGCCGCCGAGGGGGTGACCGACAACGCCGCCTGGAAGGCCGAGCGGCCCGGCCAGCAGACCATCCCGCGCGATCAGCTGGTCGCGGCGGTCCAGAAGATCATCGGGGGCTGATTGACGTGAGGCTCGAGCGTTCCATTCCGGCGGAGGCGCTCGACGCCATCCGCGCTCCCCTGCTGGCGGCCGACGCGGCCCTGACCGACGCGCCGGTGCTGCAGCCCCTGGGCCTGTTGCTGGACCTGACCGGCGAGGCCATGCGCTCGCGGCTGTTCGTCGTCTCCGGCGACGGCGGCGAGGAGGCCTGCCTGCGGCCGGACTTCACCGTGGCGGTGGCCCGGCAGCACTTCGAGAACGGCGCCCAGCCCGCGCGTCGGCGCTATGAGGGCAAGGCCTTCCGCGTCGCCCCGCGCGGCAGCGACCGGGCCGAGGAGTTCCTGCAATTGGGCGTCGAGGCCTTCGAGGCCGGCGACCCCGTGGCCGCCGACGCCGAGATCGCCGCCCTGGCCTGGGCGTCTTCCGCCGCCGGCGGACGTTCGGACCTCTCGCTGATCCTCGGCGACGTCTCGCTGTTCGCGGCCTTCGTCGACAGCCTGGACCTGGCGCCGCCCCTGGCCGCCCGCCTCAAACGCAGCTTCGCCAAGCCGCGCCAGCTGAAAGCCGAGCTGGATGGTGAGGCCGCTGCCCCCACCGCCGAGCAGTCGCGCATCGCCGCCCTGCTGGCCGGCCTGCCCGAGGCGGAAGCCGCGCAAGTGCTGCAGGAGCTGTGGTCCCTGGCGGGCATCGAGCCCGTCGGCGGCCGCCGCCCGGCCGAGATCGCCCACCGCCTGGTCGAGCGCGCCGAGGCCGCCAAGGCCGGCCGTCTGGACCCGGACCAGGCCGACAAGGTCCGCGCCTTCCTCGCCGTCTCGGATCGTCCGGACGCGGCGCTGGACGCCATCGCGGCCCTCGCGGGCCCGAACGATGCGGCGCTGAAGGCCGCCATCGCCGGCTGGCGTTCGCGTCTCGAAGGCATGGCCGCGCGCGGCGTGCCGCTGGAGAAGGCGACCCTGGCCGCCGCCTTCGGCCGGGCCTTCGGCTACTACGACGGCTACCTGTTCGAGGTTCACTCGGCTGCTCTTGGCGCTGAGCGGCCGCTGGCCGCTGGCGGCCGCTACGACGGGCTCCCCCTTAAGCTAGGAGTAGGCAAGCTGGGCGTCTCCACCAACACCGGCGCGGTGGGCTGCATGGTCCGTCCGGCGCGCGCCTATGCGGGAGGCGGCGAATGAGCGGCCCCATGATCTTCGCCATCCCCTCGAAAGGCCGCCTGAAGGACCAGGTCGAGGCCTGGCTGGCCGACTGCGGCTTCAAGCTGGAGATGACCGGCGGCGCGCGCGGCTATTCGGCCGAGTTGGCCGGCCTGCCCGGCGTCTCGGTGCGGCTGCTGTCGGCGGGCGACATCGCCGCCGGCCTCGACAGCGGCGACCTGCACCTGGGCGTCACGGGCGAGGACCTGCTGCGCGAACGCGGCGACGACATGGACAGCCGGGTCATGCTGCTGCGGGCCCTGGGCTTCGGCCGCGCGGACCTGGTCGTGACCGCGCCCAAGAACTGGCTCGACGTCGACACCATGGCCGATGTCGACGAGGTCGGGCACCTGCACCTGGCCAAGACCGGTCGGCGTCTGCGGGTGGCCACCAAGTACGTCACCCAGACCCGCGCCTTCTTCGCCCGCCACGGCGTCGCCGACTACCGGATCGTCGAGAGCAGCGGCGCCACCGAGGGCGCTCCGGCCGCCGGCGCCGCCGAGCTGGTCGTCGACATCACCACCACTGGCGCGACCCTGGCCGCCAACGGCCTGAAGATCCTGTCGGACGGCGTGATCCTGAAGAGCCAGGCGCAACTGACGGCCTCGCTGATCGCGACCTGGTCGCCGGAGCAATTGGAGAGCCTCAAGCGCCTGCTGGCCGTCGTCGAGGCCAAGGGCCGGGCCGGCAAGCTGGCCACCCTGGTCTGGCCGGCCGAGCAGGACGCCGCCGGGCAGGCGGCCGTGGCCGACTTCGTCGCCAAGGGCGGTTCGCGGCGGGCGAACGGCGCCTTGCTGGCCACTGGCGACCTGTTCGACGCCGCCGCCGCCCTGGCCGCCGCCGGGGTCGAGCCCGTCACCGTGTCGCGTCCGGACTATGTGTTCGAGTCGCGCTCGGCGGTCCTGGACCGCTTCGCTGACATACTCAAAAGTCAGTTTTGACATAACCGTCAAATCTGAGCATCGATTCACGAGATAAAATCGACTTTCCGGTCCAAACTACGCCGCTCGCGTCAAAAATTCGGCGAAACCTTTGCGAAAAAGGGATTTGCCGCGTTGACACCGTCATGAATTTGACGTTTCTAGACGATGCAAGGACGAAACGAGCCCAAAGAGAGCTCCCGTTCTTCGGCGTTTCGGGGAGGAAACGCCCGCCTAGATCGAATGATCGAGAAATAGCCAGCCCGTCGCGATTATCCCCCGCGGCGGGTTTGGTGTATCTGGGCCATGGTTAAGTTTATGGCCAAGTTTTTTGACGAATGAGTCAAAATTAGTTCCGTGACCTGGGAGCGCTTCCAATGCTCCGGCGCGCGGGGTGGGGCGGCGCCCTTTCCGACAATCCGCGACGAAGCCGGAGCGATCCTCGCATCGACGCTCCGAGACCCGCAAGAAGCGGGTGTCTCAACCGTTTCGCCAACCTCATGAGTAGCGCCGTTCGCATTTACGGAGCTTCCCCATGACCGCATTTCCCATGACCGCGCCGGCCATCACCGCGCCTCACGTCGCCATCGAGCCCTCGATCCTCTATCTCGGCACGCCCGTCGTCCTGATCAGCACGCTGAACCCGGACGGCACGGCCAACATCGCGCCGATGTCGTCCGCCTGGTGGCTGGGCTGGCGATGCATGCTGGGCCTGCAGACCGCGTCCCAGACGCCGCAGAACATGATCCGCACCGGACAGTGCGTGCTCAACCTGGCCTCGCCCGCGCAGGCCGACGCGGTGAACCGGCTGGCCCGCCTGACCGGAACCCAGGACATCCCCGCACTGAAGCAGCAGCTGGGCTACGCCTACGAGCCGCGCAAGTTCGAGGCGGCCGGCCTGACGCCGATCGCCTCGCAGACGGTGGACGCGCCGCGCGCCCTGGAATGTCCCATCCAGCTCGAGGCCGTCGTGGCCGCGCGCCATGGGATCATGGACGATGACCCCCAGGTCGCGGGGCTGATCTCGGCGTTCGAGGTCCGCATCACACGGGTCCATGTGCATCCGGACCTGCTGATGGCGGGCCACGAGAACCGCATCGATCCGGCCAGGTGGCAGCCCCTGATCATGAACTTCCAGAAGCTCTACGGGGTCTCGAACGCCGAGATCGTCCCGTCGCGTTTGGCGCAGATCGAGGAGGGGCTCTACCGGATGCCGGACATCGACCGGGCGCGGAAGGCGGGGTGAGGCTCCTCGGATTCCCTCTTGCTTGGAGAGAGGAGGCTGATCAGGTCCCTCAAGGACGACGCCGACCAAGGTCGGCTTTCGACCGATGAGCGACGTCTTGCGAGTCCGCTTGCCGGAGAACGGTTGCGGATAAATGCTGCGATGGAAACTGCCTGTCCGGAAGCCCAATGAACGCCACGTCCGCCACCCTGCTGCGTACGATCGACGACAACGGCCTGCTCTCCATCGTCGACGCTTCGGCCTATTCCACATTCGTGGACGCGGATTGGACCTATGAGCAGATCCTGGACCACTTCGCCGCCGAGATGGCCAAGGGCGCGATCCTGGTTTGGGAATGTGGTGACGGCGGCGGCGACTATCTCATCGAAGTGAGAATGGGATTCACCGACACCCAGGGATTTCGATCGGCTCTCGGTTGGCTGAAGGTCGCGACGGTAAGCTCAATATCGCGTCCTATAACGCCCTCACGATGGCGGCCCAGTTTGAGGAGTACGGCATTCCCTCAAAGGATGAGGCTGAAGATGTATTCAGTGTTCCTTGGGAGTCCGTGCGGGTCCGGATCGTGCAGATGTACAATCCGGACGATTACGAAGATCGGCCAGACGTTCACTTTGTTCTTGAGCTTGAACCCGGCGAGGCTCCTCCTCCGGTCGGCGTTCTCTGGGAGACCTCCTCGGGTCTCTCAAATCACAAGGACCCAGCTCCATCGCCATCGCCCAAAAAATCCGGGTTCTTCTCGAAGGTGTTTGGCAGGCCTTAGGTCGGCTCCTGGCCCCGGGCGGGCGTCGCGTAGGCCGCCTTGAACCGCGGCCTCCAGCATTGCTGATCCGTCCGCAGCCCCCGTCTCAATCGCACGCCGCGCAGTGGGCGTCGCCGTGACGGTGGCGCCAGTTGGCGAGGTGGGCGCCGGCCAGCAGCAGGCCGCCGATCACCGTCAACACGCGCTCGTCGGCTGGGGCCGGGAACTCCAGCGCGCCGGCGATCATCAGCGAGAGGCCCAGGATCGCCATCGACGCCAGCGGCCACGAGCGCGGCCGCAGCCGGGGCAGGTCGATGAACGACAGCACCGCCACCGGCGCTGCGACCAGCACGAAGACCACGTGCACCCACTCGGCCTGCGCCCAGAACCCTAGCACCGGCAGCAGCAGGGCCAGCGCCGGGAGGGCCAGGCAGTGGACCAGGCACAGGGCGGACAACCCGACGGCGGACGCGTCGAGAGCCTTGGCGAGGGCGGGGGTCATGAAGGCGCTCCTACTGTACGCGTCGCGGAGGCGTCGGCGCGCGGCGTCCGTGGACGCCGATCCCGGTCCTGCCTGGTCGGTCTCCTATCTAGTGGTGATATAATATAACACAAGGGGTGGGAATGACGCCCCGCGCGGATCAGTGCGCGCCGCTCTTCGAGAACAGGTTCAGCACCACGACGCCGGCCACGATCAGCGTCATGCCCAGGATGGCGGCCGCGTCCAGCTTCTGGCCCTGGAAGATCCAGGCGATGGTCGCGATCAGCACGACGCCAACGCCGGACCAGATCGCATAGGCGATGCCCGTGGGCAGGGTGCGCAGCGTCAGGGACAGGAAATAGAAGGCCACGGCGTAGCCCGCGACCACGACGACGGACGGAACGAGCCTGGTGAACCCCTCCGACGACTTCATGAAGCTGGTGGCCGTGACCTCGGCGGCGATGGCGATGAACAGATAGAGATAGGGCATGGAGCGCAGCGTCCTTTGGACGAGGGACGCCGTCGCGACAGCGGGCGTCCCTCCGTTGAGGTGACGCCGTGGCTGAGAAGAACCCGCGAGCGGGCGCAGGAGACACCACCCTGCAACTCTATTTTCGGCGGGGCTTATCTAGGGGCGACGACGGTCGAGATCAATCGCGGCGGACGTCTCGGTCGAGGCTTCGCATTATCGATTGACAGAAAGTTTTTTAGGATCGAGTTTGGCGCCATGGAGGACGTCATGGCCACGGTTCTGCATCTGAAGCCGCTCTACCGCGCCCCGCCCGCGCCAGCGCCCGAGAGCGTGGCTCAGCGCCGCGTGCGCCTGGGCAGTCGGGCGGCCGTGTGGCTGTTCACCGGCCTCTTCGCCCTAGCCGCCGCCGTGCTCGTCGCGGCGATCGTCACCATGCTGTTCTACAAGGGCGAGCTGGTCCGGATCGGGCCCGACAACTGCTATATCGGCGAAGGTCCGGCCAATTCGGTGGCGTTCGGTTCGCTGCCGCTGGTCCATCGCCTGGTCTATGTCGGCGTCGGCATTGTGCGGGCCACGCCGATCCTGATGATCTTCTGGAGCCTTCGGGCGCTGTTCGGCGGCTACGCCCGGGGCGAGGTGTTCTCCGGCGAGGCCGCCCGCCGCTTCGGCCGGGTCGGGGCCTGGCTGTGCGCCTACGCCGTCTCGCCGTTCCTCTGCCACCTGGCCCTGGCGGCCACCGGCTACGAGATCGACAGGAACTGGGCCCACATGGCCAGCATCCAGGCCTTCATCCTGGGACTGCTGGTGTTCGTGGTCGGCCAGGTCATGCAGGTCGGCCGCGAGATCGAGGCGGACCGGGAGGCCTTCGTCTGATGCCGATCGTCCTGCGCCTCGACGTGATGCTGGCCAAGCGCAAGGTGCGCTCCAACGTGCTGGCCCGCGCCATCGGGATCACCGACGCCAACCTGTCCCTGCTGAAGTCCGGCAAGGTGAAAGGGGTCAAGTTCGAGACCCTGGAAGCCATCTGCGACTTCCTGGACTGCCAGCCGGGCGACATCCTCGAATACCAGCCCGAGCAGCCGCCGGACACGGCGGAGCAGGACGTCAAACGCGCCGGCTGACGGCGCCTTTTCCGGAGACACGCCATGAGACTTTCAACGCCCGTCCGGGCGATCGCGGCCGGCTGCCTGTTGTTCTGGGCGGGCTATTCCCAGGCCCAGACCTTCGCCGAGGTCGAGGGCGGCAAGGTCGCCTATGAGACCTGCGGCGCCGGTGACAGCGCCATCGTGCTGCTGCACGACGGCATCCTCCATTCGGCGGCCTATGACGCGGTCTGGCCGTTGCTGTGCCAGCGCTTCAAGGTCGTGCGCTACGATCGGCGCGGCTATGGCGCGACGCCGGCGGCCACGACGCCGTTCGCCTCGGTCGACGACCTGGCGGCGGTGATGAAGGCGGCGGGGATCGACCACGCCACCCTGGTCGGCTCCTCGGCCGGGGGCGGGGTCGCCGTCGACTTCGCCCTGGCGCATCCGGAGGCGGTCGATGGCCTGGTCCTGGCCGGTCCGTGGATCAGCGGCTTCAAGCCCTCGGCCGGCTTCATCGCCCGGGGCCTCAAGCTCGCCGTGCTGATGAAGGCCGGCAATATCGAGGGCGCGGTGAAGGACCCCTACATCCTGAGCAAGGGCGCCGACGCCGAGCGGGCCAGGGTCGTGGCCCTGCTGAAGGCCAATCCGCAGAACCTGGGCAACCCCAGCGGCAAGGTCGAACGCGCGGGCCCCGACGCCAAGGACCGCCTCGGCGAGATCCGCGTCCCGACGCTGGTGCTGGTCGGCGAGGTGGATATCAAGGACGTCTTCGACCAGGCCAAGGCAGTGGCCGCCGCCGTGTCCGGCGCCCGGTTGGAGACCGTCCCGGCGACCGGGCACTTCATGTACCTGGAAAAGCCGCGGGACTTCGCCGAGCGGGTGGAGGGTTTGGTGGCGCAGGTTCCGCGTCGCCCATAAAGTCTATTTACTCCGCAATGTTCGGAAAAGCGGCCCATTTATCCGCTGTGGCGCCAGGCCTAGTTGGAAGGACGTTCCCGACTGATCGGGATCGCCACCACGGATCTCCTTCCAATGTCGACGCTTTTCGACCCCATCGCGTTGGGCGCGCTGGCCGCGCCCAATCGCATCCTCATGGCGCCGCTGACCCGCAGCCGCGCCACGCCCGAGGGCCTGCCGACGCCGATGATGGCGTCGTATTACGCCCAGCGCGCCTCGGCCGGGCTGATCATCAGCGAGGCCATCGGCGTCTCGCGCCAGGGTAACGGCTTCACCTATACGCCGGGCCTGTGGTCGCAGGCGCAGGTCGAGGCCTGGCGGCCGATCACCCGGGCCGTCCATGATCGCGGCGGGCTGATCATCGCCCAGCTGGGCCATACCGGCCGGGCGGGCCATCCGTCCGTGATCGGCGAGCAGCCGGTGTCGTCCAGCGCCACCGTCTCGCCCGTCCCCGCCTGGACCTTCGATGGTCCCCAGCCCGCCGAACGCGCCCGGCCGCTGACGATCGAGGAGGTCGCCGGCGTGGTCGCCGACTTCGCCCGCGCGGCCGATAACGCCCGGGCGGCCGGCTTCGACGGGGTGCAGCTGCACGGCGCCAACGGCATGCTGATCGACCAGTTCCTGCGCGACAGCGCCAACCAGCGCACGGACTCCTATGGCGGCAGCGTCGAGAACCGCGTGCGCTTCCTGGCGCAGGCGACCCAGGCCGTGGCCGACACGATCGGCGCGGATCGCACCTCGGTCCGCCTGTCCCCCAACGGCGAGACCTGGGGCGTGGACGACAGCGACCCGACCCCGCTGTTCACGGCGGCCGCGGCCCGGCTGGACGCCATCGGCATCGGCTTCCTGGAGCTGAAGGAGCATCGCAAGGACGGCACCATGGCCAGGACCGACGTGCCGCGCCAGTCGCCGATGATCCGAAAGGTCTTCACCGGGCCGCTGGTGCTGAACAGCGACTATGACGCCACGCGCGCCCGGGCCGATCTGGAGAGCGGCCTGGCCGACGCGATCAGCTTTGGCCGGCCCTTCATCGCCAATCCCGACCTGGTCGACCGCTTGCGCGCCCGCGCGCCGCTGAACGTGGCCGATCCGGAGACTTTCTACACCCAGGGCGTCGAGGGCTACCTCGACTACCCGACCCTGGCCGCCGCCGTCGCCTGACCCCATCACAAAGGAGCTAACACCATGGACTGGAACGCCAATCGCCAAGACCTGCTGGCCAATGTCGGCAAGCTGCAGGAACTGTCGGCCGACACCGTCAAGGGCTATCTGACGGTGTCCGGCGCGGGCCGTAAGACCGCGCATCTGGACGAGGGCATGCGCCAGCTGATCTCGCTGGCGGTCGCGGTGACCACCCGCTGCGACGGCTGCATCTCGATCCATAGCAACGAGGCCCTGAAGGCCGGCGTCACCCGCGAACAGGTGGCCGAGGCGCTGGGCGTCGCGGTGGCCCTGAACGCCGGCGCGGCGCTCGTCTACTCGACCCGCGCGTTGGAAGCGTTCGACGCGGCGACGGGCGCCTAAGGGCCCTCGTTCAAGGCGCTCCTGACCTGCTCCGTCATGAACTTCACGAAGGCGGAGAGCTTGGGCAGGGGCGCCTTGCTGCGCGGCCATAAGAGGCGCAGCGCGCTGGTGCGCTTGTCGGCGCCCGGCAGCACCTCGACCAGGCGACCGTCGCGCAGGCGCGCGATCAGGGCGAAGGACGGGATATAGGCGATCCCGCAGCCGGCCTCGACCAGGCTGATCAGCGGCTCCAGCGAGGTGGCCGCCAGCGCCACGGGCAAGGCGACGCCCTCCGGCACGGCCGGGTCCCAGACATTGAGCTTGCCGGTCTCGTAGAAGCGGTGGTGCAGCAGGCGGTGCCGGGCCAGCTCGGCCGGCGTCCGCGGCGCGCCATGCCGGGCCAGATAGGCCGGCGAGGCGACCAGGCGGAAGGTGAAGTCGCCCAGCTTCACGTGCATCAGGCGGCTGTCGCTGACCTCGCCGGTGCGCACGACGGCGTCGAAGCCGTCCTCGATCACGTCGACCAGGCGATCATTGTAGTCGAGGTCGAGCTCGATCTCCGGATAGGCGGCCAGGAACCGGCCCAGCAGCGGCGTCAGCAGGTCGCCGGCGAACGGCACGCTGACCCGGAGGCGCCCGCGCGGCTGGGCCGTCGCATGGGCCAGCTCGGCCTCGGCCGCCTCCAGCTCGCCCAGCACCCGTCGGCAGCGCTCCAGGAAGATCTCGCCCTCGTGGGTCAGAGTGATGGCGCGGGTCGAGCGGTGGAACAGCCGCACCCCCAGCTGATCCTCCAGCTTGGCGATGGTCTTGCCGATCGCCGAGGACGACAGCCCGACCTGCTGGCCGGCCAGCTTGAAGCTGCGCAGCTCGGCGGCCTGCACGAAGGCGGCCATGGCGCTGACGCTCTCGATCCGCACGCTCATGAAGTCGTTTCAGTCCGCAATGTTCGGAAAAGCGGCCTGTTTATCCCGCCTCGCGCGGGGTCTAGTCAATCGCCGTCGCTCTCCCCGGCGACGTCACAAGGCCTACGCCATGAAACTCTATTTCGCTCCGGGCTCGTGCGGCCTGGCTTCCCAGATCGTCCTGCGCGAGGTCGGCCAGCCGTTCGATCTGGTCGCCGTCGACTTCAAGACCAAGACCACGGTCGAGGGCGACTATCTGCAGGTGACGCCCAAGGGCTTCGTGCCCGCGCTGAAGCTGGACGACGGCGACGTCCTCACCGAGGGCGCGGTCATCCTGCAATGGATCGCCGACCAGCATCCGGACGCCGGGCTGCTGCCGCCGTTCGGGAGCCGGGCGCGCTATGACGCGCTGGCGTGGCTGAACTTCATCGCCGCCGACCTGCACAAGAACTACGCCGTGTTGTTCTCGCCGGCCCTGGACGCGGCGACCAAGGCGGCCTTCGCGGCGCTGCAGATGCCCGTCAAGTTCGACTATATCGACGCCCATCTGGCGACCCGCGACTACCTGCTGGGCGACCAGTTCTGCGTGGCTGACGCCTATCTCTACAACGTGCTGAGCTGGTCGCCGCGCGTGAACCTGGACATCACCGGCCACGCCGCGATCCAGCGGTTCATGGCCCGCATGGAGCGCCGCTCCAGCGTGCAGGCGGCGCTGAACGCCGAAGGCCTTCTGGCCGCGTAGGAGAGCAAGCCATGAGCGAAGACTACACGCCTCCCAAGGTCTGGACCCCGAACACCAACTATGGCGGCACGTTCGGCAGCATCAACCAGCCCACCTCCGGCGCGCGGTTCGAACGTGAGCTGCCGGTCGGCAAGCATCCGCTGCAGCTCTATTCGCAGGGCACGCCGAACGGCCAGAAGGTGACGATCCTGCTGGAGGAATTGCTGGCCGCCGGCCATACGGGCGCCGAGTACGATGCCTGGCTGATCGACATCTTCAAGGGTGACCAGTTCGGCAGCGGCTTCGTGGAGATCAATCCGAACTCCAAGATCCCGGCCCTGGTCGATCGCTCGACGGACCCGGCCATTCCGGTGTTCGAGAGCGGCGCGATCCTCGTCTATCTGGCCGAGAAGTTCGGGGCCTTCCTGCCGACCGAGCCGCGCGCGCGGACCAAGACCTTCAACTGGCTGATGTGGCAGATGGGGACCGCCCCGTTCGTCGGCGGGGGCCTGGGGCACTTCTACCGCTACGCGCCGCTGAAGATCGAATATGCGATCGACCGCTACGCCATGGAGGTCAAGCGTCAGCTGCACGTGCTGGACACCCATCTGGCCTCGCATGAATTCCTGGCCGGCGACCAGTACACGATCGCCGACATGGCGGTCTGGCCCTGGCAGCCGGGCAGCCTGTTCGGGGTCTATGACGCCCACGAGTTCCTGGGCGTGCAGGACTACAAGCACCTGATGCGCTGGTACGAACAGGTCGCCGCGCGGCCGGCCGTCAAGCGCGGCCGCGTCGTCAACCGCACCGCCTCACCGCCGGGCGAGTTCCTGCGCGAGCGGCACGACGCGGCCGACTTCCTGCAGCTGCCAGGCTTCGCCTAGGGCCAGACTCGATTGGCATCTCCCAAAGCTTGTCATCCCGGCCGCAGCGAAGCGGAGAGCCGGGACCCAGGGGCCAATGCAGTGCGGTGGCCCCTGGGTCCCGGACAGCCTCTTCGAGGCTTCCGGGATGACAAGATTTTGGAGCCTTGGAATCCCAGGGCATTTACCGAGTATAGGCCCTAGCCCTTCGCTTTCAGCGTGACGAGCAGTTCGTCCAGCTGGCCGAACTGCTCGGGCATGGCGTCCTCCATGCCGACGAAGGACTCGTCGAGCGATTCCTTGGTCGGATAGAGCTCGCTCAAGGTCAGCAGGGTCTTGCCGTCGTCCTCGTCCTCGAAGGTGACGGTGGTGACGGCGCCCTGTTCCTCGCCGGCTTCGTCATTGGTCCAGACGAGGCGCTCGCCCGGAACGACCTCCAGGTACTTGCCGAAGAAGCTCATGCTGTTCTCGGCGTCGCGCTGGAACGTGATGCGGTAGCCGCCGCCGGTGCGGACATCCATCTCGCAGCCGACCATCGGCACGCCGCTGGACTTGGGCGCCCACCACAGCTGGAACAGCTCGGCCTGGGTCCAGGCGTCGTAGACCAGGCGGACCGGGCCGTCGAAGACCCGGGTGGCGACCAGTTCGCGGTCGGATTTGCGCTCGACCGTCGTGCGGCCGTCGCTCACGCGTTCACCCATCCATCTTCTCCTTGCGTTTCATGGCTTCGATGACCTGGTCCAGCGCGTCGAAGCGCGTGCTCCAGATCCGGTGACGTTCCTCGATCCAGGCGACTTCCTCGTCGAAGCCGCGCTGGCCGAGCCGGCAGGTCCGCACGCGGCCGACCTTTTCCGTGGTGACCAGCCCCGCCCGCTCCAGCACGCCGACATGCTTCTTCATGCCCGTCAGGGTCATGTGGAAGGTCTCGGCCAGCTCGGTGATCGAGGCTTCCGAGCGGCCCAGCTGCTCCAGCACGCCGCGCCGGGTGGCGTCCGACAGCGCGGCGAAGGAGGCGTCGAGGCGTTCTGTTGAATGCTGAACCATCGGGTTCAGTATTGGCATGAAGATCGATCGTCCGCAAGGGGGCGCCCATTGCTCCTCTCCGCCAAACCCGCCACCTTGCGCCCGCGCCCTATCGGAGACCCGCCATGACCATCGAGAACGAGGACCAGCTGGAGAAGCTGCGCACCGTCGGCAACCTGGTGGCGCGGACCCTGGCGGCGATGGGCGAGGCGCTGGAGCCGGGCATGACCACCCGCGAGCTGGACGACCTGGGCCGCGCCCTGCTGGAGAAGGAAGGCGCGCGCTCGGCGCCGGAGCTGACCTACAACTTCCCGGGCGCGACCTGCATCTCAGTGGGGCCCGACTGCGCCCACGGCATCCCCGGCGACACGGTGGTCAAGGCCGGCGACCTGATCAATATCGACGTCTCGGCCGAGCTGGACGGCTACTATGGCGACACAGGCGCCAGCTTCGCGGTGCCGCCGGTGACCAAGCGCGTCGAGCGCCTGTGCCGCGACGGCCGGCGGGCGATGTGGGCCGGCATCCGCTCGGTGAAGCCCGGCGGCCGGCTGAACGAAGTCGGCCGCTCGATCGAGAGCTTCGCCCAGAAGAACGGCTACAGCCTGGTGCGCAACCTCGCCAGCCACGGGGTCGGCCGCTCGCTGCACGACGACCCGCGCGAGATCCCGACCTGGTACGAGCCGCGCGACCGCCGGACCATCCCCGAGGGCCTGGTCTTCACCATCGAGCCGTTCCTGTCGCTGGGCGCGGACTATGTCGAGGAACTGGACGACGGCTGGACCCTGCGCCCGCCCCAGCGCCAGGCCACGGTGCAGTACGAACACACCCTGGTGGCGACCCGGAACGGGCCGCTGGTCCTGACGCTGGTCTAGCCCTCTTCCACCACCGAGGTCAGGGTGCGGCCCTGGCGGGCTTCGAAGCGTTCGTGGGCCAGGTCGACCATCGCCTTCAGGGCGCTGAGGAAATAGGTCTGGTCGTTCATCAGCTTGCGGCGTTCCTGCTGCGGGCCGCGCCAGGCGTCGATCAGGCCGGGCTCGTCGATCAGGGCCGTCAGGCGCGCGAAGTAGTCGTCGGCGTCCTTGGCGCGGTGCTCGGGCGGGACCATCGAGGCCACGTCGCCGTCCTGGGTAGTGAGCACGACCGCGTTGGCCGTCAGGGCGAACATGGCGCTGTTGCCGCCGCCGTTGCGGAACGGGTTGGCGAACACGTCGACCGTGGTCATCAGCCGGGCCAGCTCCATGTCGTGGACCAGGTAGCGGAACTGGTCGCCCAGGATCGCCCGGCAGGCGTCGAGCAGATGGTCGGGCAGGCCGCCGACCACCAGCCAGATGGCCTTGGGGTGATTGCGCAGGACCACCTCCATGCCGGTGACGAAGGTCTCGTCCAGGTCGACGGTCAGACGGTTGCCGACCGTGGTGATGACGAAGGCGTCCTGCGGCAGGTGGACCTCGGCGCGGGTGCGCGGAGCGGGCGGGCCCTGGTCGTAGAACGGTCCCGACAGGCTCTGGACGTAGTTGCGCATATAGCTGCCCGGCGCGCCGCGGCGCTTCCAGATCGGCGCGATGTAGTCCGGCTCGTGGAAGTACCAGAAGACGTCGGCGTACTGGGGCGGCGGCTCGTCGCCACAGGTGAACATTACCGTCGGGCCCAGGCGGCTGGCGATGGTGATGTGCGGGGCCATGATCGGCTCGCACCAGAAGTGATAGGTGCATGGACCCTTGCGGATGGCGTCGACCAGGTAGTCGGGGTTCTGGACCGTCGAGATTAGCCGGACGCCCCGCTCGGGAGGGATGTCGCCTAGGCGCTCGGCGATATAGGCCTGCAAGGCCTCGAGGAGCGGCCCCTCGTTGCCGTAGTGCAGGTCGATGCGCTCGATCGTCGGGTCCATGGCCAGGGTGGCGACATAGTCGATCGCGCCGCGCGAGGGTGAGTGGAAGGGCCCCATCAGGTCGCCGGCGAAGATGACGTGGGCCCGCTGGGCCGCGCTCAGCGATACGTCGCGCGGCGGGAGGGTCAGGGAGTCGGCGCCGCGCAGGTGCAGGCGTCGGGCCAGGGCGGCGACCCGTCCGGCGTCGACATCGCCGATGTGCGGGCCGCGCCACCAGGAGATCGAGCCGAGGTCGGAGATCACCTGCACGATGAAGTCGCCGCCGTACTTGCCGCTTTCCAGCAGGCGCAGCACCCGGTCGACGAAGGTGTAGTCGTTGACGCCGTCCAGGGCGTCCTCGCCCAGCATGACGTCCCAGCGTTCGGCGATGATCATCAGCGACGAGAAGTACCGCTCCTGGGCGCCTTCGAGGAGGAAATCGACGAGGGCCATCAGGGCAGGTCCTTATGCTGGGCCATCGGGGTCAGGATGGCGTGCAGGCGTGCGACGCGGTCTTCGGTGGGCGAGAAGATCCGGTCGGGAGAGGTCAGGTCGTAGTGCGGGCTGACGCGGGCGCAGATCGCGTGGTCCTCGTCGAAGATCTGGCGGTTGACCCGGGCGCTGGAGTCGAGGAACGCCTCGACGGCGGCCTCGTAAGCAGGCTTCACCCGGCCGGCCAGCTGGCGGCTGCAGAAGTGGGCGCGGTGAGGCGTCGCCGACGGCAGGAAGGTCTGCAGCGAATAGGAATAGCCGAAGGTCGAGGAGACCATGGCGAACGGGAAGACGTAGATCGTCCAGTAGCCGGGATAGGCCCCCTCGACCTCGAAGAACCGGCTCATCGTCTTCAGGCCGCGCAGGGTGCGGCTGTCGGTGATGTGGGCGGTGTAGGTGGTGTTGGGCCCGTCGAAGACGGTGGCGTCATCCTGCAGGCCCAGCGGCGCCAGGGTCTGCGGATGGATCGGATTGACGTGGTCGCTCTCCAGGGCGTTCTCGACGGCGACCCGCCAGTCGGACTGGAATTCGAAGGCGTTGAAGTCGCGGCGGCCGGCGATCCGGGCCGAGGCCTGCGCCAGCGGCGCGAACGCGCCGGCCAGCTGGGTTTCCAGGCTCTGAACGGGCGCGATCCCGACGAACAGGAAGTCGCCGCACCAGGCCGTCTGGAAGCGGCGCAAGGTCACCTTGTCCAGGGCGCCGGGCGGCCAGGTCTTGGCCAGCGGCGCGCGGACCTGGCCGCCGCGATAGCTCCAGCCGTGATAGGGGCAGATGGCGCGACGGGCGCCGTGGTCCTCGACGAACAGCCGCGCGCCGCGATGGGGGCAGACATTGTCGAAGGCGATGACCTCGCCCTCGTCGTTGTGCAGGACAAGATCGCCCAGGGCCCAGTCCAGGCGCAGGAAGGCGCCCGGCTCGGTCAGCTCGCTGCGGTGGGCGACGAGGTGCCAGAAATCGTTCAGCAGGGTGGTGTCGAGAGGGCTCAAAGCCGCCTCGCCGGCGCCGCGTACAGCGTCACGCCATCGCCCGCGCCGCGCACCACGACCGCGCCGGCCCCGACCATGCAGTCCGAGCCGATCTTCAGGCGCGGCAAGACCCGCGAACCGGAGCCGAAGAAGCTGCGGTCGCCGACGGTGACGCCGCCGGTCAGGTCGACATAGCCGCTGAGGGTGACGAAATCGCCGACGGCGACGTCGTGGCCCAGGCTGGAATAGGCGTTGAGGGTCAGGAGGGCGCCGGACCTGCTGTCGGCCGAGACGTCCGTGAACGGACCGACCACGGCGCCGGGACCCAGCCTGGCCGAGGCCGAGACCCAGGCGCGAGGATGGATCAGGGTGGCGAAGGCTTCGGGGCCGCCCAGCCGTCCGGCCAGGGCGACCTTGCCCTTCGGATCGCCGACGGCCATCACCAGCTTCTGGTTGGGTGCGAGCGTGTAGGCCTTGGTGTCGCCCAGCTGCGGCAGGGCGCGACCGAACGGGGCCATCGGCTGGTCGCCGTCGTCCAGATAGCCGACGAAGCGGTCGCCGCCGGTCAGGCCCGGCGCGAACCAGTCATGGATTTCGCGGGCGAAGGCCCCGCCGCCGACCAGCACATAGTCCGTCATCGTTGCGTCCCTCAGCTGGCCAGGTAGCCGCCGTCGACGGCCCATACCGCGCCGGTCACCCAGCGGGCGGCGGGCGACAGCAGGAACACGGCCGCCTGCGCGACGTCGTCCGGCGCGCCGAAGCCTAGCAGATGCTGGGCGGCATAGGCGTCCATGCCGGCCTCGGACAGGCCCCGGGCTAGGCGCGCGTGCATTTCTGTCTCCACCCCGCCGGCGGCGATGGCGTTGACGCGGATTTCCTTGGGGGCCAGCTCGCAGGCCAGCGAGCGGGTCAGGCCTTCGATCGCTGCCTTGGCGGCGGAATAGGCCATCATGCCGGCGCGACCGCGCTGGGCCGAGGCCGAGGACATCAGCACGATCGACGCGCTGGGCTTCATGACATTGGCCTTGCCGGCCGCGCGGGCGAGGCCCAGGGCCCCGTGCACCGCCGCGCCGAACACGCCGTCGATCTGCTTGGCCTTGGTCAGGCGGGCCGGCAGGATCAGCTCGCTGCCCGCCGAGTGGAACATGCCGTCCAGGCCGCCGGCTTCGGTGGCGACGGCGCTGATGCGGTCGGCGACCGCGTCGGCTTCGGTGAGGTCGGCGGCGAAGGCGCTGTGACCCTCGCCCGAGAGCGCTTCGATCGTAGCGGCCAGGCGCGCCTCGTCGCGACCGGTGGCGATCACCCGGCCGCCGCAGCGGGCGATCAGGGCGGCGGTGGCGCGTCCTAACCCTGAGGAGGCGCCGGTGACTAGGATGGTCCGGTCCTTCAGCGCATCGGCGGAAAAGGTCATGCGCGGATCACTTCGGCGCAGGCCAGCGGACCGAACTCGGCCAGCACCGCGCCCCACGACAGGCCGACGCCAAAGCCGACCAGCATCAGCCTCGTGGAGCCCGTGGTCAGGCGCTGGGCCATGTCGTCGGCCAGCAGCAGCGGGATGGTCGCCGAGCTGGTGTTGCCGTAGCGCTCGATATTGATCGGCAGGCGCTCGGTGTCGGTGGCCCCGATCTTCTTGCCGATGTGGCGCAGCATGAAGCGGTTGGCCTGGTGCAGCAGGTAGGCGTCGACCGTGTCGCCGGCCACGCCCGCGTCGGCCAGGGTGTCGGCCACCAGCTTGGGCACTTCGCGCAGGGTGAAGGTGAAGACCTCGCCGCCGTCCATGTGCAGGCGGGTCGGGTCCAGCGTGAAGGCGCGGTCGGGATCGACGGGGCGGAAACCGCCCTGCGGCACCATCAGCGCACCGGCGCCCGCGCCGTCCGTGCCCATGCGGAAGCGCAGGGTCGGGGCGGAGGGGTCATGCTCGATCGCCGAGGCCGAGCCGGCGTCGCCGAACAGCACGGCCGTGCCGCGATCGGTGGGATCGACCAGGCGGCTGCTCGTTTCGCCGGCCAGCAGCAGCACGCGCTTGCAGCCCGACTGGATCAGGCTGCCCGCCAGCCACATCCCGTAGACATAGCCCGAGCAGCCCAGATTGACGTCGAAGGCCTGGCAGTCGGTGGCCAGCTTCAGCCGGCCGTGCAGCAGGCAGGCGCTGGCCGGCAGCGGGTGGTCGGGGGTCTGGGTGACGAAGATCAGGGCGTCGACGCTATCGCGCTCCCACCCCAGCGTCTCCAGCAGCCGCTCGGCGGCCGCGGCGCAGAGGTCGGCGCTGGTCTGGTCGGGCGCGGCCCAGTGGCGGGTCTCGACCCCGACCATCTTGACGACGTCGGCGACGGCCTGGTCGCCCAGGGTCTGCGCGATGACCGCGTTGGGCACCGGCTCGCCGGGCACGGCGCAGACCACGCCGCGCAGGGCGACGCCGGACAGGGCGTAGCCGCCCCGACGACGGCCTTCAACGGGCGTAGCTTGTGCCGTGGTCATGATCAGGCGGCCTTGGCCTGCGGGATCAGGGCGGCGATGTCGCTGACCGTCACGCAGTTGGCCAGGGCCGCGCCGTCCAGCAGCTCGCCGCAGATCTCGTCGACCAGGGCGATGGTCGAGACGATGGCCAGCGAGTCCCAGTTGTGGTTGGCCAGGACGGTGTCGGCGGTGACTTCGGCGGCGTCGATCTCGAAGATCTCGGCCAGGCCGGCGTACAGGTTTTGCATCTCGATGCTCCTAGAGAAGGGCCTGGGCGGCGGCCCAGGAATAGCCGACGCCGAAGCCGACCAGCAGGACGCGGCGCGCGCGCCCGTCCCTGACCAGCGGCTCCAGCGCCATGGGAATGGTGGAGGAAACGGTGTTGCCCACGTCGCGCAGGGCCACCACGAACTTGTCCTCGGCCACGGCCAGCTTGCGGCGCAGGCGGTCGAGGATGAAGGCGCTGGCCTGGTGCAGCACCACGGCGTCGTAGTCGTCGATCGCCGCGCCCGCGCGGGCCAGCAGCTGATCGATCGCCGCCGGGACCGCGCCCAGGGTAAAGGTCATGATCGCCGCGCCGTTCATGTAGAGATGGTCGGCCGACCGTAGGTTGCCCGAGGCGTCCTCGGTGACCACGGCGGTCTCTTCGGTGCGCGGCTGACGGAAGCCGCCGGCCGGGACGATCAGGTTCTCGGCCCCCGATCCATCCGTGCCGAACACGAAGGGGCCGACCGCCGGGGCGTCGGTCTCGACGGCCTCGATAAGGGTCGCGGCTGCGCCGTCGCCGAACAGACTGCGCACGCCGCGATCCATCGGGTGGATCAGCTTGGAATAGGTGTCGGCGGTCAGCAGCAGCACGCGCCGCGCCTGGCCGCTGGCGATCAGGGCCTGGGCCATCGACAGGCCATAGACGAAGCCCGAGCAGCCGAGGTTGAAATCCAGCGCGCCGATGTCGGTGCGCAGCCCAAGCCGTTGCTGCAGGATACAGGCCGAGGTCGGCAGGATGTGGTCGGGCGCCTGGGTGCAGAACAGCAGGTAGTCGATGTCGGCGGGGACCACGCGGCCTTGCGCGAACAGCGCCTTGGCGGCGGCTTCGGCCAGGTCGACGGCGGTCTCGTCCGGGGCGGCGATGCGGCGGGTCTGGATGCCGGTCTTGTCGAGGATCTTGTCGGCGGGCCAGCTGGGATACAGCGCGGCGAGGTCGTCGTTGCTCAGCACCTGCTCGGGCAGGTGGCTGGCGATCGCGACGATTTTACCGCTCGTGCCCACGGGACGCAGACGCTCCTCAACCGATGGCTGAAGCGTAGGGTTCCAAGTTCTAAAGTCCGGTTAACCATAACGCGGAGCCGATGCGGCGCGGCGTCGCAGCGCGGATCAGGCCAAGTCTGGTCAGGCCAAGTTTCGTCAGGCCAGGGCTTGCGCCAGCGCCGCGGCGACGCGGTTGACCTGGTCGATGCTCATGTCGGCGAAATAGGGCAGGCCCAGGGTCGAGGCGGCGAAGCGCTCGGACGTCGGCAGGGCGTCGGCCGGGTAGTGGGCGAAGGCCGGGGCGTGGTGGCAGCCGTTGCTCCACCAGCGGCGGCTGTCGACGCCCTGGCGCTTGAGGCTGGCCTCGACGGCGCTGGTCGCGCCCTCGGGCAGTTCGACCACGCAGGTGCTGGACACCCAGTCCAGGCCCCAGCCGGCCTGGAAGACCACCGACGGCGTGTGCAGCAGGGCCACGCGCAGGCGCTGGGCGGTGATCATGTAGGCCGTGCGGGTGGACGGCCACTGGTCCAGGGCGGCCATGCCGACCGCGCAGGTATATTCGCTGAGCTTGGCGTTGTTGGCCGCGAAGCGCGCCTCGCGATCGCCCATGAAGCCGAAGCTGGTCAGGGCGCGGAAACGATCGATGAAGCCGGCGTCCTCGGAGGCGATGAAGCCGCCTTCGCCGATGCCCAGCGCCTTGGTGGCGTGCAGGCTGACCATGGTCGGGATCGGAGCGGCGCTGACGCTGTCGAACGAGGCGGCCGCGTCGATGACCACCGGCAGGCCGGTGTCCTCATGCAGCTTGGCCCACGGCGTGGGGTCCAGCGGCTTGCCGAAGGCGGCCACCGGGACGATCGCCGAGACGGGGCCCGGCGCGTGGGCCAGGCGTTCGCGGACATGGTCGGCGTCCAGCACGCCGGTCACCGGATCGACATCGACGAACCACGGGACCAGGCCCGCCTGGATCGCCGCGTGGGCGGTGGCGACGAAGGTCCAGGACGGCATGACGCACAGGCCGCCCGGCTTGGCGTCCAGCGCCATCAGGGCCAGGGTCAGGGCCTGGGTGCCGTTGGCGGCGGTGCAGGCCAGAGTCGGCTTGGCGAACCGCGCCGCCAGCCGAGCTTCCAGCTCGATCAGCAGCGGGCCGAAATTGGAGTACCAGCGCTTGGCGTCGATCCGCTCCAGATAGGGCAGGATCGTGTCGGCCGTCGGCATGAACGGCCGGGCGACCGGGACCGGAGCGTCCGCGACGACGGGGGCGACGTTGGCCGAGAGGGCGACGGCCGAGTTCAAGGCTGGAGGAGGCACGGAGGCAAATCGCTCGAGGTTGCCGGAAGGGTTCGAGTAAGGACCACGATGGTTAATCGACAGTTGCGCGCGGGAACCCGCGGGTGCGGCGGACTGACGCTCCAAATTGGAGCCCTCTCTCGCCAAGACAGAGGGAGGCTACAGCGCGAACACTTCCGTCGTGTCCATCCGTACGCAGCGCAGAGCGCGGGTGGTCTCATCAAGGGCCCTGTCCGTCTCCGGGCGGAAGCTCAGCAGCAGCGAGCGGCGGCGGGCGCCGATGTGGTTGCGGGTGGCGCCGTGCAGCAGGTCGGCGTCGAACACCAGGATGTCGCCGGCCTCGCCCGCGAGGGTCAGGGCCACGGCTTCGTCGGGCTCGCCCACGTCGAGAGGTCGCGGGATCAGGCGGGTGGCGCCGTTGTCGGGGCCATAGGGGTCGAGGAAGACCAGGGCCGCGACGGTGCTGGCGCCCAGGCCGTCGCGATGCAGCGGCTGGTGGCCGGCCCCGGGCCGAGGCTCGCGGCCCTCGACCTGGCTGAAATAGAAGGGCTGGCCGATCAGCCGGCCGGCGGCCGCCAGCAGTTGTGGGACGCGGCAGGCGCGCTGCACGGTCGGATCCAGATCGACCAGGGCGTGGAGCCAGCCCGGACCGCGCGGCGCGGGCCACTGGGCGTGCGTCCCCACGTCGAAGGCGGCGCGCAGATCCTCGCGCCAGGCCTCGGGAACGGCCCCGCGCAGCAGCAGATAGCCGTCGCGGTCGAGGGCGGCGGCCTGCTCGGCGCCCAGCGGTTCGACCTTGGTGAGGGTGTCGCTCATCAGCCTCGACTGTGCCGCTCGTGAGGACGGCGCGCAATCCGGCGTTAAAATCCTCACTGACGAGTGAGTAAATTTATGATCCAGTCCGCGCCAACGATAAAACGAGGGAGGAGCGCATGCTCGGAAACATCAGCCGCCGCGCCATGATCGCCGCCGCGGCCGCCTCGCCGGCGGTCAGCCTGGCCGCGACGCCGGGGCCAAAGCCGCTGCCCAAGGGCTTCCTGTGGGGCACGGCGATCTCGGGTCACCAGAGCGAGGGCAACAACGTCAACGCTGACACCTGGCTGCTCGAGAACCTGACCCCCACCGTCTACAAGGACCGCTCCGGCGACGCCTGCGACAGCTATCACCGCTACGCCGAGGACATCGCCCTGAACGCGGCCCTGGGCTTCAACTGCTACCGCTTCGGCATCGAGTGGAGCCGCATCGAGCCCAGCGAGGGCCAGTTCTCCAACGCCGAGTTGGACCACTATGTCCGGGTGCTGGAGGCCTGCCACGCCAAGGGGCAGACGCCGATCGTCACCTTCAACCACTTCTCGGCCCCGCTGTGGTTTTCGATGCGCGGCGGCTGGGAACGCCCGGACGCCGCCGATCTCTTCGCCCGCTACTGCCAGGTCGTGACGAAGCGGTTCGGCGGGCTGATGGGCCGCTGCACCACCTTCAACGAGGCCAATGTCCAGCTGCTGGTCCAGGTGATGGGCGCGCTGGCCCCGCCCAATCCGGTCCGCGCCAGGATGCTGGACGCCGCCCGCAAGGCCACGGGGTCGCAAGCGTTCATGGCCATGGCCTATTCCAACCCGGAGCTCAGCCAGCCGATCATGCTGGACGCCCACCGCAAGGGCTATCAGGCGATCAAGGCCGAGCGGTCCGCCATCCAGGTCGGGGTCAGCCTGACGACCCAGGAGGTGGCCGCCGTCGGCGAGAACTCGATCGCGCCCCAGATGGAGAAGGCCCTCTACGGCGGCTGGGCCGATGTCGCCCGCACCCACAGCGACTTCACCGGCGTGCAGACCTACACGCGGCTGCTCTATGACGACAAAGGTATCGTGCTGTGGCCGAAGGGCACGGAGATGACCGCCGCCGGCTACGAGTTCCGGCCCGAGGCGCTGGCGGCGACCATCCGCTGGGCGCACAGGACGATCGGCAAGCCGATCTATGTCACCGAGAGCGGCATCGGCACGGATGACGACGCGCGCCGGATCGTCTTCATCGACCGGGCGCTGGCCGGCGTGCGCCAGTGCCTGGGCGAGGGCATCCCGGTGCACGGCTATCTCTACTGGTCGCTGCTGGACAATTTCGAGTGGACGTCGGGCTTCGACAAGCATTTCGGCCTGGTGGCGGTGGACCTGAAGACCTTCAAGCGCACGCCCAAGCCCAGCGCCTATCACCTGGGCCGGATCGCCAAAGGCGACAGGATCTAGCTAGAGCCCGCGCAGCCAGGTCAGCAGCTTGCGGGCGTCGGCCGGGCCGGAGCCCTCCAAGGGGCTGTCGGACGAGGCGGTCTCGACCGGTCGGCGGCCCTCCTGGCCGAAGCTGCGGGCCTCGCCGGGCCGCAGGTCGAAGCGGGCGCGGAAGGCGCGGCTGAAATGGGCCTCCGACTGGAAGCCGTGGGCGTAGGCGATCTCGGCCAGCGAGGCCTGCGGTTCGGCGTGCTGGGCGATGACGTTGAAGGCGCGGTCCAGCCGCCGCTGCTGGATATAGCCGGCCACCCCGTGCTTGCCGTCGAACAGGCGGTAGAGCGTCCGGCGCGACACGCCCAGATGCGCGCCGATGGCGGCCGGGGTCAGGTCGCGGCTGTCCAGCTGGGCGTCGATATAGCGCCGGGCGATGGCGAACAATCGGCCCTCGACGGCGCTGGGGTGGGGCGCCTCGATGTCCGCTCGGCTGCTGATCAGGCCCGCGGCCAGGGCGCTGGCCGCCTCGGCGCTGGCGGCGGCCTCGGCCGGGGCCAGGTCGGGGGCGGCCCGCGCCAGACCCTCCAGATGGGTCACCAGCAGGCGCGACATGGCGCTGGGCTCGGAGAACACCAGGCCGTGGGCGTCGCGGTTGGCGGTCGCCGTCTCCAGCCGCTCGCGCGGCAGGCTGAGCGTGATGGTCTCGGCGTCGCTCTCGCTGATCGCGAACGGCCGGGCCATGTCCAGGATCCGGATCGATCCGGGACCGCCGCGCGCCTCGCGTCCGTCATAGTCGCCCTGGAAGGTCCCGGAGACCTGCAGGATCACGTGCAGGGCGTCGACGCCGTCCAGCCGGGCCAGGGCGCGCGAGCGCACCAGGGTCCGCGCCGACGACCGGGCGCGGGCGATCAGGGCCGAGCCCAGATGATAGCCCAGCAGGTGGTCGCGGAACTGCGCCATGTCCGGCAGGACCACGTCGAACAGCGAGGCGACGCTGGCTCGATAGTGCTCCGCGGCCTCGGCGCCGGCCAGGGTCCAGACGATGCGCTGCACGTAGCTCTCGGAAGACGCCGCCCCCCTTGGACACGCGGGGGGCTTGAAAAACCCCTGTATAGCGTTACTCGCCATAGTTGTCATCCTGCGTCGTCCAACCGACAGTTTGGCACGCTGGTGCAAGATTCGTGGCACGTTCAGTCAAAGACGTCGATGTGTTTTACCAGCCAAAATGACGATGGCTGGGCTAAAGTCTCAGACGTGCTTTGACTCTGGTAAGAACATACCGCGTGCAACGACGAGAAATCGCGCGCTCGGCTGTATCGCCGGATGTCAAAAGTGCGAAACGTGGGTGGGAAGAGCTAGGAAGCTTGGAAGCGTCGAATATCAAATACGTGGTCTAGATGATCTCAGCGCTGAATATTCGCCGATTAAGTGTGGTGAATGTCTCGCGTTACGAAGGTTGCGAAGAGTGGTAACCCAAGGTTGAGTAGTTGAGCTCCGCGTATATTCGACGGATCGAGCGAACATTGTTCTGCGGGTAGGCGCGTCTAGTCAGCGCCCGCGGAAACTTCGCCATCCAGGACAGCCCGATAGTTTTCAAGGCGCCGCGAGTCGCGCCTGCACAAATACTTGGGGTTGATCCATGGCGCTTCTCTACACCAACAGTGACAATCAGACCGATGGTGGTTCGCTGGAGCTGGACGGCGCGTCCGTCATCACCTCGGCGGATGTCGGTGGGACGACCTATGTGTTCGTCGGCGGAACCGTGGACAACGGCGTCAGCGTCTTCTCGCTCAGCCGGGGCGGCGTCCTGACGAACGTCTACAACGTCACCGACAGCGGTTCGCTGAACCTGACGGGCGTGAGCGGCCTCACCACCGTCATGTCGGGCGGGGCCACCTATCTGGTGGCCGCGGGGGGCGGCGACAACGGCCTCAGCGTCTTCCGGGTGGCGACGAACGGCGCCCTGACCAGCGTCTACGATCTCGCGGACTCCGGCTCCACCTACCTGAACGGCGTGGCGCGGATGGCCTCGGCCACGGTCAGCGGTTCGGCCTATGTGTTCGCCGCGGGCGCGAACGAGGATGGGATCAGCGCCTTCCGCGTCGAGGCCAACGGCGTCCTGACCTCGGTCTCCAACACCCTGGACGGCGGCACGCTGGAGCTGGACGGCGTCAAGGGCCTGACCACGGCGACGATCGGGAGCAACACCTATCTGTTCGCGGCGGGCAGCGTCGATGACGGCGTCAGCGTCCTGCGGATCAACGCCAACGGCACGCTGACCGAGACCAGCTCGATCACCGACAACGGCACGTACCGCCTGGACGGCGCCACTGACGTGACCACCGCGGTGGTGGGCGGCACGACCTATCTGTTCGTCGCCGGCGCGGTCGACAACGGCGTCAGCGTCTTCTCGGTCAACGGCTCCGGCGTGCTGACCAATGTCGACAATGTCGGCGACACGGCCGGCCTGCGCCTGACCGGCGCGAACAGCGTGACGGCCACGGCCTTCGGCGGGACCACCTACCTGACCGTGGGCGGCGCGGAGAGCGGCGTTTCGCTGTTCAAGGTCAATAGCGGCGGCACGCTGACCTTCGTGCAGAACATCGACGACGCAGGCTCGCTGGAGCTGGCCGGCACGAGCACGGTGCACACCGCCTCGGTGGGCGGCGTGAACTACGTGCTGGCGGCGGGCGCCACCGATGACGGTGTCTCGGTCCTGGGCATGAAGCACACCGGGCAGCTGTGGGCGATGACCGACGGCGCGGGGGCCCCGGGAGGCGGCGTCGATACGCGCGTGTTCACGGTCAATGGCGACGGCTCGAACCAGACGACGGTGGTCGACAACAGCGGCGGGACGAATTTCGTCCGCAACTACGTGGCCGACATGGGCGTCGACACGGCGGCGGGCTTCTACTTCGCCATCGTCAACAGCGACGACAACGACACCGCCCAGCTGGTGCGCGGCCAGATCGGCAGCTCCGCGGCCCCGACGGTCGTGATCAGCAACTGGGACCCCAAGTTCATCGTCAACACGATCCAGGTCGACGCGATCAATCACAAGATCTACGTCGCCTTCTTCGATGGCCAGGACGCCAACGGCGCGATCAGCGGCATCAAGGTGCTGAACTACACCTCGGCCGGCGTGGTGACCGACGCGGGCTTCCTGACGACCGGCACCACCGACACCCGGCCGCAGATCGGCGGCTTCGACGTGCTGGACCCGTATGACTTCGCGCTCGATGCGGGGGCCGGGCGGCTGTTCTACAGCGAGCTGGTCGGCGGGCTGACGACCGGTCTCTACCGGATCGACAACCTGAGCAGCCCCAACACCACGACGCGGCTGGTGGCCAGCCAGTTCCCCGACCCGAGCGGCGGCGGCGATCCGTCGAACGGCTATATCGGCGACGTCGAGGTCGATACCGCCAATGGCCGCGTCTATTTCGCGACCACCTCCCCGAACCCGTCCGGCGGCGGCACCTACATCGCCGGCCAGAACGCGCTGTGGATGATCAGCGAAACCGCCACCGGCTCCGACAGCGCCACCCAGGTGACCCTGGTCGGCCTGCCAGGCGGCAACCTCTTCTATCCCGGCGACATGACCTTCGATCCGGTCGCCCGCCAGCTCTATATCGAGAGCGAGGAGAGCAGCGGTTCGGAAAGCGACGACGTCATCTACGTCTTCCAGCTGAACGGGGCCGGCACGACCGCCACCCTGATCAACACCATCGCGCCCAGCCCGACGCTCAGCCACGCCTCGGCCAATATCGAGGGCCTGGCCTTCGCCTCGCTGCCTGTCCTGACGGTCAGCGGCACGTCGACGGCGGCGGTGGAGCAGGGCGGCACGGTCACCCTGCTGACCGGCCAGCCGACCATCACCGACAGCGACGGCGGCTACCTGACCGGCGCCACGGTGCAGATCACCGGCGGCAAGTTCACGTCCAACGAGGCCAGCACGGCCGACGACCATATCGGCGTCAGCGGAAACGCCTCGGGGACGATCGGCGGCATCTCCTACAGCTGGAACGCGGCCACCGAGACCCTGACCCTGACCGGCTACGACACCATCGCCAACTACAAGTCGGTGCTGGCCCAGGTCACCTATTCGACCACGGGCGACAACCCGACCAACTACGGCCTCAACACTACCCGGACCATCACCTGGACGGTCAATGACGGCGTCGATGCGCCCGGAGGTTCGGTCAACAGCGGCGCGACGGTCCTGACCATCACCGGCGGCAACGACGCGCCGGTCAACACCGCGCCCGCCGCCATTTCGGCCGCGAGGAACGGCAGCGTCGCCGTCACCGGCCTGCAGGTCGCCGATGTCGACACCGCTCCGGGCTCGCAGAACGTGACGGTGACCGTGTCGGCGGCGCACGGCACGGTCACCCTGCTGACCAATGTCGTGGGCGGCCTGACCTCGGGCGAGATCACCAACAACGGCACGGCCTCGGTCACGATCACCGGCACGCTGAACGAGATCAACGCCACCCTGGCGGCGACCAACGGTCTGACCTACACCAACACCGCCTTCAACGGCGGGGCGGACACCCTGACGGTCGTGACCAACGACGGCGGGCTGAGCGACACCGACAACTACGGGATCACCGTCACCGCCTCGAACGACGCGCCGGTCGTGCCGCCCACGGCCACCACCGTGGGCGCCACCGAACAGACGGCGGCGATCCTGCTGGGCTCGGTGAGCGTCAGCGACACCGACCTCGACGCCCGCAATAGCGGCTTGGGCGACTATGCCGGCGCCAGCTTCACGGTGCAGCGCGGCGTGGCCAACGCCGCCGACACCTTCGGCTTCAGCACCGGCGGCGCCCTGTTCACCGTCAGCGGCGGCAATCTCCAGGTCGGCGGCCTGACCGTCGCGACGTTCACCAGCACGGGCGGCGTCCTGACGATCAACTTCACCAGCAGCGGGACGGCGGCGACCACGGCCCTGGTCAACGACATCATCGACCACATCACCTACACCAACACCAGCGACGCCCCGCCCGCGTCGGTGTCGCTGAACTACGAGCTGAACGACGGCGGCGGCCAGGGGGCCGGCGGCGCGCTCTCCGACAGCGGCGCGGTGACGGTCAACATCACCGCCGTCAACGACCCCCACACCGGCGGCGCCAGCGTCACGGGCGCGGCGGCGGAAGACGCGACCCTCACGGCGGTCTCGACCCTCGCCGACCCCGACGGCCTGGGCACGCTGCACTACCAGTGGCAGCACGACGTGGGCGGCGGCTACGTCAATGTCGGGACCGACCAGGCGACCTACACCCTGGGCGATGGCGATATCGGCGGCGTGGTCCGCGTGGTGATCTACTACACCGACGCCGGCGGCACGGTCGAAAGCGCCACCAGCGCGGCCACCGCGGCGATCGTGGCCTCCAACGACGCCCCGACGGGCGGGGTGTCGATCACCGGCACGACGACCGAGGACCAGGTCCTGACGGCCGACACCTCGACCCTGGCCGACAGCGATGGCCTGGGGACGCTGCACTACGACTGGCAGCGCGACACGGGCTCGGGCTATGTCAGCATCGGCGCGGCCGATCAGGCGACCTACACCCTGGGCGACGCCGACGCGGGCAACCTGATCCGGGTGGTCGTCAGCTACACGGACGGTCAGGGCTTCGCCAACAGCGTCACCAGCGCGGCCAGCGCGACCATCGTCGGGGTCAACGATCCGCATACGGGCGGCGCCAGCGTCACCGGCGCGGCGGCGGAGGACGCGACCCTCACGGCGGTCTCGACCCTCGCCGACCCCGACGGCCTGGGCACGCTGCACTACCAGTGGCAGCACGACGTCGGCGGCGGCTACGTCAATGTCGGGTCCGACCAGGCGA
Source organism: Caulobacter sp. GW456-12-1-14-TSB4 (assembly GCF_059424195.1). Lineage (NCBI taxonomy): Bacteria > Pseudomonadati > Pseudomonadota > Alphaproteobacteria > Caulobacterales > Caulobacteraceae > Caulobacter > Caulobacter sp. GW456-12-1-14-TSB4. The sequence continues at coordinate 55,996 of NZ_JBWKZF010000020.1, read as the reverse complement.
CCTACACCCTGGGCGACGGCGATATCGGCGGCGTGGTCCGCGTGGTGATCTACTACACCGACGCCGGCGGCACGGTCGAAAGCGCCACCAGCGCGGCCACCGCGGCGGTCACCGCCTCCAACGACGCTCCGACGGGCGGGGTGTCGATCACCGGCACGACGACCGAGGACCAGGTCCTGACGGCCGACACCTCGACCCTGGCCGACAGCGACGGCCTGGGGACGCTGCACTACGACTGGCAGCGCAATACGGGCTCGGGCTATGTCAGCATCGGCGCGGCCGACCAGGCGACCTACACCCTGGGCGACGCCGACGTCGGCGGCACGATCCGGGCGGTGGTCAGCTACACCGACAACCAGGGCTTCGCCAACAGCGTCAACAGCACGGCCAGCGCGACGATCGCCGGGGTCAACGACCCGCACACCGGCGGCGCCAGCGTCACCGGGACGGCGACCGAGGACCAGGTGCTGACGGCGGTCTCGACCCTGGCCGACGTCGATGGCCTGGGCGCGTTGCACTACACCTGGCAGCGCGACACCGGGTCGGGCTTCGTCAACACCGGCGCGGCCGACCAGGCGACCTACACCCTGGGCGACGCCGACGTCGGCGGGGTGGTCCGGGTGGTGATCAGCTACACCGACGGCCAGGGCTTCGCGGAATCGGCCACCAGCGCCGCCACCGCGGCGATCACGGCGGTCAATGACGCCCCGACCGGCGGCGCGTCGATCACCGGCACGGCGACCGAGAACCAGGTCCTGACGGCCAACACCTCGACCCTGGCCGACGCCGACGGCCTCGGCACGCTGCACTACGACTGGCAGCGCAACGCCGGTTCGGGCTTCGTCAGCATCGGCGCGGCCGACCAGGCGACCTACACCCTGGGTGACGCCGACGTCGGCAAGACCCTGCGCGTGGTGGTCAGCTACACCGACAACCAGGGCTTTGCCGGCAGCGTCACCAGCACGGCCACGACGGCTATCGCCGGGGTCAATGACCCGCATACCGGCGGGGTGTCGATCACCGGGACGGCGACCGAGGACCAGGTGCTGACGGCGGCCTCGACCCTGGCCGACGCCGATGGCCTGGGTACGCTGCACTATCAGTGGCAGCGCGACGTGGGTTCGGGCTTCGCCAATATCGTCGGCGCGGCCGATCAGGTGACCTATACGCTGGGCGACGCCGATGTCGGTGGCGCGGTCCGCGTGGTGGTCAGCTACACCGACAATCAGGGCTTCGCGGAATCGGCCACCAGCGCCGCCACCGCGACGGTCGCCAACATCAACGATCTCCCGACGGGAACGGTGACGATCAGCGGCTCGGCGCTGCCGAACCAGACCCTGACGGCCGGCAACAGCCTGGCCGACGCCGATGGCCTGGGAACCATCAGCTACCAGTGGAAGTCGAACGGGACCAACATCGCCGGCGCCACCGGCTCGACCCTGGTCCTGAGCAGCAGCGACGTCGGCGCGGCGATCACGGTCGTGGCCAGCTATACCGACCTGCACGGCACGCCCGAGACCGTCACTTCCACGGCGGTCAACGTCGATCCCGACACGCCGCCGCCGACCACGACGACGACCATCATCGACGGCGCGCCGGTCGAGACCGTCAAGACCACCAACGCGGACGGCACCGTCACCCAGACGACGACCATCTCGTCGGTGACGCCGGCGGCGACGGAGCAGACCGCCGACATCCCGCTGTTCACCGAGAACGGCCAGTCGCTGCTGTCGGTCTCGGCCCCGGTCGGCTTCAGCATGACCATCAGCGGCAACGCCACGCCGGAGTCGGCTAGCAGCTCGCTCGACAACCTGGTCACGGCGATCCGCGGCGCGGGCGGCGACACCAGCCAGACCGGCGCGGGCGGCAGTTTCCTCGACACCCTGGCCCCGGACGCGCGGCTCCTGGTGCAGACGGTGACCCCGACCGTCGCGCCCAACGCCGGGACCAGCATCCCCCTGACCTTCGAGGGCAGCCCGCCCACGAACGGCGTGTTCACGGCCCTGGTGCTGGACGTCACCAACCTGCCGCCCGGCACGATCATCAACCTCAACAACATCGACTTCGTCACCATCATCGGCGCCACCCAGGTCGGCGGCGGCGAGGGCTCGCAGATCGTGTTCGGCGACAATGAGGACCAGTACATCGTGCTGGGGGCGGACGATGACATCCTGCACGGCGGCGGCGGCAAGGACACCGTCGGGTCCAAGGGCGGCAACGACAAGCTCTATGGCGACGCCGGCGACGACACCCTGTTCGGCGGCGAGGGCAACGACTTCATGGACGGCGGCACGGGCAATGACACCGTGCTGATGGGCGGCAACCTGAAGGACTACATCTTCGTCCACACAGGCGCGGGCCTGCAGTCGGTCAGCTTCGAAGGCGACGACACCATGATCAACGTCGAGACGTTGAAGATGGTCGACGGCACGACGATCACCGACATGAACAAGCTGGTCCAGGGCACCACGTCGGTAGCGGTGATGACCTACGAGTTCTTCACCGGCAAGACGCCGACGGCGGGGGGGCTGGAGTACCTCCTGCACGCCCCCAACACGGTCAACGCCAACGACCTGAGCGACCCCTATTATACGAAGTTCAACGTCGACAACCGCTACATCAACTTCGCGATCAACCTGTCCTCGCCCCAGGGGCAGGCCCATGCCTGGTTCGAGACGAACTACGGGTCGCTGAACTTCGAACAGACCGTCACCAAGGCCTACAAGGAGATTTTCGGGACCACCCTGACCGCCGACAAGATGCAGCACCTGTTGTACGACCAGGTCAGCGGCAACATGACCCGCCTGCACTATTTCGAGCTGTTCGCGGGCTCGGCGGAGGGCGCCAAGGCGGGGCTCATCGGCTGGCTGCTGTCGGCGGCGGTGACCGAGAACACCGGCCGCTACGCGGCGGCCAACACCGCCTTCCTCAACGACTTCACCGACGGCGACGCCAAGCTGAACGTCGACCTGGTGGCTGTGTATGGCGACGGCCATGCGTGGGGGACGTTGGTCTAGCGGGCGGCCCAAGAAGCTTCCCGCCCTCGCGGCGGGAAGGCCTTGCTCAGCTATCGCGTGAGACGCCAGCGGACGGCTCAGCCGTCCGCCTATTCTGCGCTTGCGGCGGACAGAGGGGTTCCCACCACAAGGGCGGGTTAAACCGAAGCCGACAATTGCTCGCAGTCGCGATCTTAGCCGATCAAGCTAGTGGCAACGATGGGTGGTGAGCGACCATAGTTGAAAGGAGAGTGGTCGCTGTTCTCTGGCGCTCAAGATTAGCTCTTGGATTACAAAGATTTATTCCGGCCGCGTTGCTACTTCCGTGCGTGGCGGCGGTGATGGCGAACGTGGCTCGAGCCTGCCGCAAAATACTCACTCACAGAAGACGCGAATGACTGTGCGGCCTCGTGAAGGAGCGATAGCCCCCGTCGGTCCGATCCAACTACGCTAGACGCGGGCCTGATTGCTGACGGTGTTGACGAAGGTCGCGCGTGGGACAACCCTTACAGGTAAACGACTAAGCAGTGTTCTGTTGGCGCGGGGGCGACATGGTCAAAAGTGAGCGCTTGAGGACGCATATGCGCCTATTGTCGGCGTCGGCTATTGGGGCGATGGCGGTTGCCATTCCTCCGTCAATGACTTGGGCTGCTAGTTTCGCGTGCGAAGGGACCCTGAGCCAAGTCGAGCAAGCTGTATGCAGTGACACCGAGCTTTCCGCCCAGGATGAAACGATCGCTTCGCTCTACAAGGCCATGCGTCTTCAGGATTTGTCGGGGTCCGTGCGCGCTGAGCAAAGGCAGTGGCTCGAAGAGAGAAATAGCTGCGCATCGCTAGCATGCTTGCGGGAGGTCTATGGGACTCGTCTAACGCAATTGAGCGCGGCGACCTCCGTACAGATGTCATTCAGCGGTCCTGATGCTGCAGCACCGGAGGCAATTGCCCAAGTCGCGGAAACTGCACAATCGGCGACGCACGATGCGTCCGGTTCCGTTACGCCGGAGCCTTCCGCGAACACCGGCATACGCCAACCGGTCGAGGCCTCTCCTGCCCAACGCGACACTCAACCTCCTGCCACGACGTCGAGTCCCATCGGTTTTCTCATCTTTCTGGCCGTAGTGTTTGTAGCTTGGCTTCTGGTGACCGTGGGTCGCCGACATCGCCGTCTTCAGGCCTTTGCCACCGCTTATGCGCTGATCGATCAACACGCCAAGGCGCTCGCTCTACAACGACGCCAACTGATCGTCACGGATCCCTACGGGACCCTGGTAGTGAAGGGTTGGCGCAAGGAGGCTGCCTATTTTTACGAGACAATCATCTGGCCTAGGCTCGACCAACGGCAAAGGCAGATTGTTGGCTCTGTCGATGCTTTCAAGCTTATTGAAGAACGTCTTGCGGTACTCGGGATTGACCTGAAAGATATTGCGCCGACTTTCAACGGCAATGATCCAACGCATTATGAGCACCATTGCGCCGATATCCTGCGCGAAGCGGGGTGGAGCGCGCGGGTCACCAAGGGGAGTGGCGACCAAGGCTCAGACGTCATCGCTGAGCGTGACGGCATCAAATTGGTCCTGCAATGCAAGCTTTACAGCTATCCGGTAGGGAACAAAGCCGTCCAGGAAGTCGCGGCGGCGCGCGCGCATGAGCTTGCCAACCATGCGGCCTGCGTGACCAACAGCAGCTATACCCCCTCGGCCAAATCGTTAGCCGTGACCAACCGTGTTGCTCTTTTGCACCATGACCAATTGCGGGATTGGGCTGACGAGTTGGTGGCTGCAACATAACCCAGGCCTCAGAAACGACCGTAGGTCCGACTTAGCGCCCCCTCCGCCCCAACCAAAAAGGGCCGCCGGTTGTCCGGCGGCCCTTCCTGTTTCGGGTTGGTCGTTCGACCTACCAGATCTTCACCCGGTCCGCCGGGGCGACGTACAGCTTGTCGCCCGGCTTGATGTCGAAGGCGCTGTACCAGCCCGGCTGGTTCCGGACCGTGCCGTTGACGCGGTAGAGGGCCGGCGAGTGCGGGTCGCTGGCGATCTGCTGCTTCAGGGCGTCGTCGCGCGACTTCTGGCGCCACACCTGGGCCCAGCCCAGATAGACGCGCTGGTCGCCGGTGAAGCCGTCCAGCACCGGCGAGGGCTTGCCCTGCAGCGACACGTGATAGGCGTCGAGGCCGAAGCCCAGGCCCGACAGGTCGCCGATGTTCTCGCCCATGGTCAGGCCGCCGTTGACGTGCACGCCCGGGAAGGGCTCGAACGCCGAGTACTGGGCGCCCAGTTTGTCGGACTGGACCTTGAACTTGGCGGCGTCTTCCGCCGTCCACCAGTCGCGCAGCACGCCGTCGCCGTCGGACTTGCGGCCCTGGTCGTCGAAGCCGTGGCCGATCTCGTGGCCGATCACGCCGCCGATGCCGCCGTAGTTGACGGCCGGATCCGCGTCCGGATGGAAGAACGGCGCCTGCAGGATGGCGGCCGGGAACACGATCTCGTTGTTGACCGAGTTGTAGTAGGCGTTGACCGTCTGCGGGGTCATGCCCCACTCGGACTTGTCGACCGGCTGGTTCAGGCGCTCGACGTCGTGGCGATAGTCCCAGGCGGCTTCGCGCAGGGCGTTGCCATAGGCGTCGCCCTCCTTGATCTCCAGCTTGGAATAGTCACGCCACTTGTCGGGATAGCCGATCTTGACGGTGAACTTGTTGAGCTTGTCCTGGGCCTTGGCCTTGGTCTCCGCGCCCATCCAGTCCGACGCCTCGATGCGGGTCTTCAGGACGGTGCGGATGTCGCCGACCAGCGAGACCATCTTGGCCTTGGAGGCCGGCGGGAAGTAGGCGGCGACATATTCCTTGCCGACCGCTTCGCCCAGCATGCCGTTGACCTGGGCGACGCCGCGCTTCCAGCGGGGGCGCTGCTCGGGCTGGCCGGCCAGGGTCTTGTTGCGGAACTCGAAGCTGGCGTCGACGAAGCGCTTGGACAGAGTCGGGGCCGCGCCGTCGATCACCTTGAACGCCTGCCAGGCCTTCAGGGTCTCGATCGGGGTGTCGGCATAGATCTTGGCGAACTTCGGGAACGAGGTGTTGGTCGTGACGATGAAGCGATCGACCTTCGGCAGTTCGGTGCCGACCAGATACTTGTTCCAGTCATAGCCCGGGGTCTGGGCCTGCAGCTCGGCCAGGGTGGCCGGGTTGTAGGTCTTGTCGCGGTCACGACGCTCGACGCGGCTCCACGAGGCCTCGGCCAGCTTGGTCTCGAACTCGACGATGGCCTTGGCGTTCTCGGCGGGCTTCTCCCAGCCGCCCAGGGTCAGCATCTTCTCGACATAGGCCAGATAGGCCGTCTTCTTGTCGGCGAACTTGGCGTCCAGATAGTAGTCGCGGTCGGGCAGGGACAGGCCGCCGGTCGAGGCGTAGACGGCGTAGGCCTTCGGGTTCTTGGCGTCGGTCGAGATGCCCAGGCCGATGATCGCCGAATAGGGCGTGGTCGAGCTCTTGCCCATCAGGGCGGTGAACTCGTCCTTGGTCTTGATCTTCTGCACGCCGGCCAGCCACGGCTTGATCGGGGCGGCGTCCAGCTTCTCGATGCCGGCCTCGTCCATGAACGAGCGATAGGCGGCGCCGATCTTGGCCTTCTCGCCGGTGGCGGCCTTGTCGGCGGCCAGGGCTTCGATGATCGCCTTAGTGCGGGCTTCCGACAGCTCCGACAGCTTGTCGAAATTGCCGTAGCGGGTGCGGTCCGACGGGATCACCGTCTTGGCGTCCCAGGCGCCGTTGGCGAACTTGTAGAAGTCGTCGCCCGGCTTCACCGAGGTGTCCATGCCCGAGATGTCGAAACCCCAGGTCCCGTACTTCGGCGACTCCAGCGAGGTGACGTCGCCCGAGGCGGCGCCTTCGGCCAGCGCCGGCAGCAGCGACTGGATCGTGCAGGCGTCGTTGACGCAGGGGTGTTCCTCGTGGGCCTGGGCCCCGAAGGCCGACAGGGACAGCGCGGCCATCGCCGCGGCGCCGAACCAAACTCGTTTCATGGAAGTCGCATCCGTTGGTGTGAGCTGGAGCGTGGCAGCCGAAAGTGTGAGCGGTTTCGGCGGCCGCCACGCTCCATATGTTTGGACCAGAGCCTGTCCGTGTCTGATTTCATCAGAAACGGACAGGCTCTGGCCGGCAATCTGCACGGGCGCGGAATATTTGCTCCCTTAAAAAAAGTTCATGTAGCCCATTTTTTGACTCTTCAGTGACGGTGCTCGGACGCGGCGGGAGCCGGCCCGCCGGCCGGCGGCGTCAGTTGCACGGCCAGGTCGATCTGGACCTTGCGGCCGTTGTCGAAGACCAAGGTTACGGGAACTTTTTGCCCCACCTTCTGGTCGGCCTTCAGGGACAGGATCATGAAGTGGTAGCCGCCGGGGGCGAAGACGATCTGGCCGCCGGCCGGGATCACCACGCCCTTGTCGAACTCGCGCATGGTCATGACGCCCTTGACCATGGCCGACTGGTGGATCTCGACGGAGTCCGCCGCCGCGGTCTCCATTCGCTTGAGCGTCACCGGCGTCTTGCCGGCGTTGGCGATGGTCATGAAGCCGACGCCGTTCATCCCTGCCTGGGCCGGGCGGCTCCAGGGCTGGCGGATGGTCACGGCGCCGAGCTTGTAGTCGGCGGCCAAAACACTTTGGGGAGCTGCGGCTGAGGCGGCGGCCAGGATGGCGGTCAGGGCGATGGCGAACGGTCGCGACATGGGACGCTCCTTAGTGGTGATGAGCGGGGGCGAAAACCTCGTCCTTCGACAAGCTCAGGATGAGGTTTTCGACTGAACGGCCTTAGCAATAGTCCTCACCCTGAGCTCGTCGAAGGGCGAGAACGGCCCCTCTGACTAATGATGGTGGGCGGCCGGGGCCGCGTCATTCGGGATCAGGGTGACGACCGGCGCGGGGCGTTCGGTGCCGGGCGCGTCGGTCCAACGGCTCTCGCCCTTCTCGCAGGTCTGGACGACCGGGAAGACCAAGCGGTCGCCGGTCGCCGGCAGCTTCATCAGCACCGCGAAGTCGTCGAAGGCCTCGTCGGGCAGGCGGCCGGTGTAGGTGATCGCCGTCGGCGCGGCCTTCGGGTCCGGTCCGCGCTCGAGGGCGTAGGTCCAGCCCGGCTTCACCTGCGGCCGGGCCGAGGCGACGCCGGCGGGGATCTCGATCCGGACCTTCAGGGTCGCGTCACCGGCGCCGCAGGCATGGCCGACGCGGAAGGCGATGGCGGTGTAGGAGCCGGCCTTGGCGGTGTCCTGCACGGCGACGACGTGGGCTGCGGCCCCCGTTGCCAGGAAAGGCGTGGCGGCCAGCAGGGCGAGGACGATCAGCTGGGTTTTCATCGGGGCTCTCCTCAGAAGTTCACGGTGACGCCGCCGAACACGGAACGCCCGTCGCCGGGCCAGATCGTGGCGGTCGCGGCGGTCCAGGCGACGGCGGCCTGGGTGTTGGAGACATAGGCCTTGTCGGTCAGGTTCCGCGCGTCGACGAACAGCGACACGGCGGGCGTGACCTTCCAGCCGGCGTTGAGGTTGACGATCGCATAGCTGGGCGTGGTCTTGGTGTTCTTGTAGTCGATCCAGGCGTCGCTGGCCGACCACTCGACCGAGGGGGCCACGAACCAGCCGCGCGGGTCGTCGTAACGGACCTCCGAGCGGTAGAAATTCTTGGGCACGATCGGCAGGCGGTTGTCGCCGAACTGGACGTCGTCCTTGAAGCGGAAGTCCGAGTAGGTCCAGGTCTGGCGCAGGCGCCAGCGCGGGGCCACGGCCCAGTCCAGCGCCGCCTCGATCCCCTGGTGCACCGTCTTGTCGGCATTGAAGGTCGAGGCCGGGATCGACGAGGTCACCGCATATTGCAGCATCTCGTCGCGCAGCTCGGCCCGATAGAGCGTCAGGTCGTAGGTGAACGGGCCGCGATGACCGCGCGCGCCGACCTCGCCGGTCCAGGCCTTCTGGGCCTTCACGGGGGCGAAGCCGGTGTTGGTCGGGCTCATCGAGCTAAAGTTCGGCGGCTCGACCGAGCGGGTCAGGTTGGCGAACACCTGGTCGCCCGCCTCGTCCTGCCACAGCAGGCCGACGCGCGGCGACACCCAGTCATAGGTCTTGTCGGCGTGCAGGTTGAAGGTCGCCGCCTGGCCCGGGATGGCGAAGCTGGTGTAGTCGCGTTCCGCCTGGCCCCAGGTCGCGCCGGCCACCACGGCCACACGGTCGGTGACGAACAGGCGGCCCTCGCCGAACACGTCCACGGCCTTGGCGTTCTGCAAGGTCCGCGAGGTCGGCGCGCCGCGTGCGCCCCGGTTGTTGACGTAGAAATTGCTGTCCATGTCGCCGGTGCGGTACCAGGCGCCGAAGAAGGCGTCGGTCCGCTTGCCGGCGACCTGGCCGTCCCAGTCGAAGCGACCGAAGGCGCCGTAGTTGCGGCTCTGCTGGTCGATGACCTGGAAGATCGGGTGGTCCAGGTCCTTCCACACCGCATAGACCGCGCCCTGGAAGACGAGGCTGTCGTTCAGCCGCCAGCTGGTGCGCAGCGAGCCGCGCAGGCCGCGCTGGTTGCGGCCCTGGTCGCCCGCCAGGTTGCCGGCCGCCGACTGGTGCGGATCGGCCTGGAACTGGGCCAGGGTCAGGGATCCGGGGATCTCCTGGTTGATGTTCGAGCCGTTGACGATGAAGCGGACCTCGCGGTCCTCGCCGAAGCTGCGGCCGATGTTGAGGCTGCCGAACTGGATGTTCTGCTGGCTCTGCGAGCGCCACCCCTGGCCGGTCTGGTTGGTGGCGGCGGCGTAGACGTCCCAGTCGCCGGACTGGCGGGCGATCGCCACGCGCTCGCGCAGCAGGCCAAACGACCCGCCGTCGATCCGGACCTGGTTCTGGAAGCCCGCGTCCTTGCCCGTCGGGGTGACCATGTTGATCGCCCCGCCCAGCAGGGCGCCGCCGAAGCGCAGGGCGTTGCCCCCGCGATAGACCTCGGCGTAGCGGGTGTTCAGCGGGTCGGCGATCTGGCTGTCGCCATAGCCGTCGGCCTCGTTCAGCGGCACGCCGTCCTGAGCCAGCAGCAGGCCGCGATTGTGGTTGGCGTTGCCGATGCCCGAGCCTCGGATCGAGATGCGAACGTCGCCGCCCCACTTGCGCTGGGCGTAGACGCCGGGGGCGTCGCGCAGCATGTCGTCCAGCGCCAGGGCCTGGCGGGCCAGATAGCTCTCCTGCGAGATCACCGACACCGCGCCGGGGGTCTCCGACAGCCGTCGGCGGGCGTCGGCGACGACGGGCGGGTCCTCGGGGTTGGGGCGGGCGGTGACGATGACCGAGGAGACGGCCTGGTCTTCGGTTTCAGCGGCGTAGGCGGCGGGCGCGATGGCGGCGAGCGCAGCGGCGCCCAGCAGGGCGCGGCGGAAGATCGACATAGGAATGAGAGTCCTGAAGGCGTGAAGAGGCGCGCGGCGGTTCAACGCGGCGCGGCGGCAAAAAGGTCAGGCGTTCAGGTTGGCGGGCGGGCCCTGGCTGGGCGGGCGCGGCGGGGCGCGAGCATGGCCGCGAACGCCGAGCACGCGCTGGACGGGCGTCTCGACGAACTCGGCATATTGGACGGGGGCGATGGCCGGGACCGGGACGTCGACCGTGACCGCCAGGGTCGGGCCGACGCAGTTGGAGCACTTCAGCCCCATGAAGCCCTTGGCCGGGGCCGTGCGGACCGAGCCGTCCTTCTCGAGGATGACGACCTTGGAGCCCTCGGCCGAGCAGATGACTATGGCCGAGCCGCTCTCGCGCAGGTCATGCGCCATGGCCGCGGCCGGCGTCAGCGCCTGGACGAACACGGCCAGCATCGCCGCGAACGCGGCGAGCAAGGCTCGGAACTGTCCTAAGCGGGCGACCATGTTCGCTGAGTAGGGCGCGAGGGTGAGGCGGTCAATCAGGCGAGGGTGAGGCGGATGGAAGCGCGGGCCCTTAAGGGGCGCTTTAGGCCTGCCGACGCGCGACCTTCACGTGGTCGATCAGCGCCCGCAGCTTGGGCGCCAGGTTCCGGCGGGCCGGGAAGTAGAGGAAGAAGCCCGGGAAGACCGGCGAGAAGGGCTCCAGCACCGGGACCAGCTCGCCGCGCGTGATCCACGGCTGGAAGGTTTCCAGCATGCCGAAGGTCAGGCCGCCGCCGGCGCAGGTCGTGCGGATCATCAGCAGCATGTCGTTGGTGGTGATCTCGGGATCGACCGCCACGTCGAACTCGCGGCCGTCTTCCTCGAACTCCCAGCGATAGGGCGCGACGTCGGGAGCCGGCCGCCAGCCGATGCATCGGTGGCCGGTCAGGTCGCGCGGATGGGCGGGGGCGCCGTGGCGCTCCAGATAGGCGGGGGCGGCGACGACCACCTGCCGCTGCGGACCCGACACCGGCACCGCCACCATGTCCTGTTCGATCACCTCGCCCAGGCGCACGCCGGCGTCATAGCCGCGCTCGACGATGTCGAACGGCTCGTCGGTGACCAGGATGTCCAGGCGCACGTCCGGATGGGCCTCGCGAAAGCTGGCCAGCAGCGGACCGGAGATGAAGCGCTCGGCGATCGAGGAGACGGCCAGCCGCAGCAGGCCCGCCGGACGCGTCTCGCGGTCGGTGATCGCGGCGGCGGCGGCCCGCATCTCGGCCAGGGCCGGGGCGACGCTGGCCAGCAGCCGCTCTCCGGCTTCGGTCATGTGGACGCTGCGGGTCGTGCGGTGCAGCAGGGCCGCGCCCAGGTCCTGCTCCAGCTTGCGGATCGCCTGGCTGACGGCCGAGCGCGTCACGCCCAGCCGCTCGGCCGCCGCGCGGAAACTGCGGGCCTCGGCGACGGCGGCGAAGGTCGCCAGGGCGTTGAGATCGAAGGACATTGGTAAGAACTGCTTACCAGATCATGCATGTTTGAGCCAATAGTCGCGCCAATCGCGGACGACTACCTCCTGGGCTCGGGCGATCGGCCCGCTCAGGAGACGGACATGGATAAGGTTGTTCTCATCACCGGCGCGTCCAGCGGCATCGGCGAAGGCATCGCACGGGAGCTGGCGGCGGCCGGCGCCAAGGTCATGCTGGGCGCGCGGCGCACCGACCGCCTCGACGCCCTGGTCGCTGAACTGGTCGCGGCGGGCGGCGTCGCCCAGGCGCGGGCCCTGGACGTCACCGACCGCGCCAGCGTCGAGGCCTTCGCCCAGGCGGCGCGCGAGACCTGGGGACGGGTCGACGTCATCGTCAACAACGCCGGCGTCATGCCGCTGTCGCTGATGGCCTCGCTGAAGGTCGACGAGTGGGATCGGATGGTCGACGTCAACATCAAGGGCGTGCTGTACGGCGTCGCCGCGGTGCTGCCGGAGATGACCGCGCGCGGCTCGGGGCAGATCGTCAACATCGCCTCGATCGGCGCGCTGTCGGTGGTGCCGACCGCCGCCGTCTACTGCGCCACCAAGTATGCGGTGCGCGCCATTTCGGACGGTCTTCGCCAGGAGAACGCGGCGCTGCGCGTGACCTGCGTCATGCCGGGCGTGGTCGAGAGCGAGCTGGCTTCGACCATCACCGACCCGGTCGCGATCGAAGCCATGGCCGCCTATCGCGCCATCGCCCTGAAGCCCGAGGCCATCGCCCGCGCGGTGCGCTACGCGATCGAGCAGCCGGACGGTGTGGACGTCAACGAGATCGTCGTCCGCCCGACGGCGTCGGTGGGCTAGTCACCCCACCGACATCGCATCCAGCACCAGCGCCGTGCGCTCCGCCAGGTCGTTGATCACGGCCAGATAGGCCTTGAAGTGCGACGTCTCGCGGTGCGCGGCGACGTCGGTGGCGTCGATGTAGAGCTCGTCCAGCACCAGGCGCTCGGGGTTGGCCTGGTCGCGCCAGATGTCCCAGCGCAGGTTGCCGGGCTCGGCGCGGCTGGCGGCCTGCAAGGTGTGGAGCAGGGCTTCCAGTTCGGCGAGCTTGCCGGGGCGGGCGGTCAGCAGGGCGATGATCTTCACGGACATCGGTGGGTTCCTTGGGAAGAGACCGGTCTCCGGTGGGTGTTCCACCGGAGACCTGACGGTTCTAAGCTTGAGCGCGGTCCAGGGCGGCCACGAACTTGGCGGCCAGCGGGTGGTCGGACTTGGGGTTCTGGCCGGTGATCAGCTCGCGGTCCTCGATCACGTTGGGGGTGAAGTTCACCTCCGTGGTGATCACCTCGCCGCCGGCGATGGTCAGGGCGTCGGCCACGTTGAAGTAGAGCTTGGCGTTCAGGACGTGGTCCTCGACGACCTTCTCCTCGCTGTTGGAGAAGACGGTCATCTTGTAGCCGGCATACTGCCAGTCCTTGGCCCATTCGGCGGCCTTGGCCTCGTCGCCGGCGATCAGGGCGGCCCGGAACTCACGGGCGTGGGGCAGGGCGGCGGTGACGGCGATCGGGCCGTGGCACAGCAGGGCGGTGGGCTTCGAGCGCGCATGGAAGTGGCGCAGGATCACGCCCAGTTCGGCGTCCTGCATCAAGTCGACGCCCGGGGCCTGGCCGCCCGGCACGAAGACGCCGGCGTAGTTGTCCAGGCCTTCCTCGATCACCGAGGTCAGGGTGCGGACGTTGGTCATGGCCGGATCGGTGTCGAAATAGGCGCGGGCCTTCTCATAAGCGGCCTGGTCGTCGCCGAAGTGGCCGGCGCTGTCCGAGTGCGGATCGATGAAAGGCTGCGCGCCGTTCGGGGTGGCCAGGACCACCTCGTAGCCGGCCGCGGCCACGGCCATGGCGGGCACGACGGTTTCGTTGAGATATTGGCCGGTGGCGCCGAAGCCGCCACCCTGGATTTCGATCCGGGTGGCGTTGGAACCGACGACGAGAACTTTGCCCTTCGACATGACTGCCTCCGTTTGGCTGGGTTGGTTGTCCCTTTCGGACAGGCTGACCATGCTCCCGCGAGAGATATTCCAGAACTTTATTGATATGATTGTAGATATTCGTATCAGTGATGTCTGATGCGGTACGACCTCAATCTCCTGCCGGTCTTCGTGGCGCTGATGGAAGAGCGCAGCGTCACGCGCGCGGCCCAGCGGCTGGGCATCACCCAGCCGGCGCTGTCCAATTCGCTGGCTCGCCTGCGCGTCATGCTGCGCGACCCGCTGTTCGTGCGCGAGCGCTACGGCCTGCGGCCTACCGAGAAGGCCGAGGCGATGGCGCCGGACATCGCCGAGGCGCTGGCCAGGATCGACGAGGTGGTGCTGGGCCAGCAGGACTTCGATCCAGCCCTCGCCGACCACGCCTTCGTCGTCGCGCCCAACAGCTATGTCGAGTTCGTGCTGGGTCCGACCATCGTCTCGCGCCTGGCCAAGCAAGCGCCGGGCATCAAGCTGCGGCTGACGCCGTTCGGCAACGACCTGGCCGAGACCGGGGTGATGTCGGGCACGACGGCCATGGTGCTGGGCCGCATCGTCGATCCGCCCGACAACCTGGTGGTCCAGCACCTGATGGACGAGGGTCTGGCCTGCGTGGTGCGCGCTGACCACCCGGAGATCGGCGACACGCTCTCGCGCCAGCAGTACGAGCGGTTGAAGCACGTCAATGTCCTGCCGCCGGGCCGGATGCGGACGGGCCTGTTCCAGGCGCTGGACCAGCAGGGCCTGCGCCGCGAGGTCGCCGTCTCGGTCACCCACTTCCTGGCCGTGCCGGAGATGGTCGCGGCCACCGACTACTGCGCCACCTTGCCCAGGCTGATCTGCCGCCACCTGTCGAGCGATCCGCGCCTGAAGGTGGTGGCCGCGCCGGTCGATCTGGGGACCTTCCCGGTGCAGATGGGTTGGCACGTGCGCTACCGGAACGACCCCGCCCACCGCTGGCTGCGCGGGCTGATCAGCGAGGCGGCGGCGAGCCTGGCCTGACGGCAAAACTTCGCGCGCCGGGCGACTTTTCGCGACTCATTCGCGGGCCGATCCTTGACATTTCAGCCTTTCGGGCTACATTCAACCAATCTGGTTGACTTAAGAGATGCGCGGCATGCCGCACGCCAAGATCATGTCGCCCGCGCAGTGTCGCGGGGCGCGCGGCCTTCTGAACTGGTCGCAAGGCGAACTGGCCGACAAGGCCGGGGTGTCGCGGAGCACGGTCAAGGACTTCGAGACCGAGCGCCACGCGCTGCATCATAGCACCGAGCGGCTTCTGATCGACGCGATCGAGGCCGGCGGGGTCATTCTGATCGCTTCGGCTGAATTCGGAGCGGGCGTTCGGCTGCGACTGGCCGGGTAGGAGCAACAAGCACGAAGGAGGGCGCGTGGCGCACGAGGTTTCCCCCGGGGACTACAAGGATGTGGTCCTGTTCTTGGCGACCGCTGGGGTCGCCGCGCCGCTCTTCAAGCGCCTGAAGATCAATCCGATCCTCGGCTTCCTCCTGGCGGGGGTGATCCTGGGGCCGTTCGGCCTGGGCCGCTTCATTCCCCAAGTCCCCTGGCTCAATCACGTCACCGTCGACAACCCGGCCGAAATCGCCCAGATCGCCGAGTTCGGGGTGGTCTTCCTCCTCTTTATGATCGGCCTGGAGCTGTCGTGGGAGCGCCTGCGGCTGATGCGCCGGCTGGTGTTCGGCCTGGGCGCGATCCAGGTGATCGGCTCGTCGGTCGTCATCGGCGTGGCGGCCATGCTGCTGGGCCAGCCGCCGGTCGCGGCCATGGCCATCGGCGCGGCCCTGGCCTTGTCGTCCACCGCCATCGCCATTCCCGTCCTGTCCGAGACCCGGCGTCTGCATTCAGAGGGTGGCCGCGCCACCTTCTCGGTGCTGCTGTTCCAGGACCTGGCCGTCGCCCCGATCCTGATCACCCTGGCCATCCTGGGCCGCGGTGACGGCTCGTTCGCGATGAAGGACCTGCTGGCCCTCGGTCCGGCGGTGCTGGGCCTGGGCGCCATCGTGCTGTTCGGCCGCCTGGCCCTGCGGCCGATGATGAAGTCCGTCGCCAAGGCCAAGAGCGAAGAGATGTTCATGGCCGCCTGCCTGCTGGTCATCCTGGGCGCGGGCCTGGTGGCGGCGATCTCGGGGCTGTCGATGGGCCTGGGCGCCTTCGTGGCCGGAGTGCTGCTGGCCGAGACCGAGTACCGCCACGAGGTCGAGGTCAAGATCGAGCCCTTCAAGGGCTTGCTGCTTTCCTTGTTCTTCGTCTCGCTGGGCATCCGCCTGGACCTCTCCCTGATCGTGGCCCAGCCGATGATGGTGCTGGGCTCGGCCCTGGGCCTGCTGGCCGCCAAGCTGATCATCGTGTTCGGCGCGGCGCGTTTGCTGGGCGTGGGGACCAGGCCCTCGCTCGAGTCGGCTCTGGCCCTGGCGGCCGGCGGCGAATTCGCCTTCGTGATCCTGGACAACGCCATGGGCGCGGGCGTCGTGCCGCGTCCGGTCGGCCAGGCGGTGCTGGTCGGCGCCACCCTGACCATGTTCCTGATCCCGGCCCTGACCAGCCTGGGCGCGCGCCTGGCGCGCAACAAGACCGCCCCGACCACCGAGGCGCCGCCGGAAACGGCAGCGCACGGCGGTGGCGAAGAGGCCGCCGATCAGGTGCTGGTCGTCGGCTATGGCCGGGTCGGCAAGCTGGTCGGCGACATGCTGAACCGCCACGACCTGCCCTGGCTGTCGGTCGAGCGCGATGCGCGCCTGGTCGAGCAGGGGCGCCGCGAAGGCCTGCAGATCTACTACGGCGACGCCTCGCGGCTGGAGCTGCTGGAGCGCTGCGGCCTGGCGACCGCCAAGGCGGTGGTGATCACCATGGACTCGCCGGAAGCCGCCGAGGCGGTGGTCGCCGCCGCGCGCGGGGCTCGGCCGGACGTGCCGATCGTGGTCCGCGCCCGCGACGCCCGTCACGCGGCAAGGCTCTACGAGCTGGGCGCCACGGACGCGGTGCCCGAGACCATCGAGGCCTCGTTGCAGCTGTCCGAAGCCGTGCTGGTCGATATCGGCGTGCCGATGGGCCTGGTCATCGCCTCGATCCACGAGCGCCGCGACGAGTACCGCAAGGTGCTGAACCGTCCCGACGCCCTGGGCGGCAAGCGCCGCCGCCTGCGCGACGCCACGCTGCGATAGGAGCTTTCGGATGACCATCGAACGGATCGGCAAGGCGGCCCGCTGGAGCGACGCCGTCGCCGCCCACGGCCTGGTGTTCCTGGCCGGCCACGTGGCCGAGGAGACGGCCGGGCAGTCGGTGCTCGACCAGACCCGCGAGGTTCTGGCTCAGATCGACGACACCCTGGCCCAGGCCGGGGTGACCAAGGCCGCGCTGGTCAGCGTCACCATCTATATGGCGGACATCGGCCAGATCGACGCGATGAACCAGGCCTGGGACGCCTGGGTGGATTCCGACAACCCGCCGGCCCGGGCGACCGTCGAGTCGCGCTTGGCCCGTCCCGAATACGCGGTCGAGATGATCGGCGTCGCGGCGCGTTAGGCGCCCCTTTCCACTAAGTACTGGCGATCCGGTCGAGGTTGGCGATCACCCGCTGAAGCAGGCCGGCCAGCTGGTCGGCCTCGGCGTCGGTGAAGCCTTCCAGCACCTCGCGATTGCCTTGCAGCAGGACCTCGATCGCGTCCGGCAGGCGCGCCTCCGCGCTCGGCGTCAGGGCGATGTGGCTGCTGCGGCCGTCGGCCGGGTCGGGGGTGCGGGCGATCAGGCCGTCGCGCTCCATGCGGGCCAGCATCTGGGCCATCGGCGGCTGCTCGACCTTGGCGAAGCGGGCGAGATCCCGCTGGGTGCTGGCCTGGCCGTCCCGCAGCGCGACCAGCACTGGCAGGTGGCCGACCCCGAAGCCCAGCGGCTTCAGCCGCGCCTCGCTGAGACGGGCGAAGCCGCGCGCGGCCAGGCTGATCAGGTGGCCCGGCGTGGTCAGCACATCCATCGGCGTCTCCTCTTGCGTCAAAGTGTATACGTGCATATGTATCTTGACGCAACGGTCTCACGGAGAGGTCCCATGGACGCCGACATCAAGCTCATCGAAGGCCTCTACGAACGTTTCAATGCGCGCGACATCGACGGCGTGCTGGTGGCGTTGGCCGACGACGTCGCCTGGGCCAACGGCATGGATGGCGGCCACGTCCACGGCCACGATGGCGTCCGCGAGTACTGGACGCGCCAATGGGCCATGGTGAGTCCGCACGTCGCGCCGGTTGCTTTCCACCGCACGTCGGGCGGCGCGATCGTCGCCGAGGTCATCCAGACCATCCGCGACCTGGATGGCAACCCGCTTCAGGGCCAGACGCACGGGCTCGCGGACAAGATGGTCGGCCACATCTTCACCTTGCGCGATGGCAAGGTCACGCGCTTCGACATCCGGGAGGACTAGAGCGCCTCGGCCCGATACCGCCGCCGGGCGCCCGCGACTTTCACGATGCGCAGGAAGTGCGGGCAGTCCATCAGCTGCGGGACCTTGCAGTCGGCGGCGTGGGTCAGGCCGTCGCGCATACGGGTCAGGGTCTCGATCTTGCGGTCCAGCACGGCGGCCTTGGCGCGCAGGGTGGCGCGGTCGATGTCTGGCCCGCCCAGCATCCCGGCGATCTCGTCCAGCGTGAAGCCCGAGGCGCGGCCTAGGGCGATCAGCGCCAGGCGCTCGGCGGCGTCCGGCGCGAACAGCCGCTTCAGGCCTCGCCGGCCGGTCGAAGCGATCAGTCCCTTCTCCTCGTAGAATCGCAAGGTCGAGGCCCGCACCCCGGAGCGTCTGGCGAGTTCCGATATGTCGATGTCGAACATCGCTTGACCTCAAGTGCGCTTGAACTTGCAGGATGGCGGGGCAAGACGAGGATCGCAATGAAGGAGATGCGGATGAGCGACCAGGACATGGCGGCCTATTGGGACCGGGCCGGGAAGGTCTGGGTCGAGCAGCAGGGTTTGCTGGACCGGATGTATCGGCCGTTCGCCCAGGCGGTGGTCGAGGCCGCCGACCTGCGCGCCGGCGAGACCGTGCTGGACGTCGGCTGCGGCTCGGGCGCGACGACCTTCGAGGCGGCCTGGCGGGTGGGGCCACAGGGCCGCGCGGTCGGGGTCGACATCTCGCCGGCCCTGCTGGAACTGGCGCGGCGCCGGGCGGGCGCGGACGGGCTGGAGGGCGTCGACTTCGTGCAGGCCGACGCCCAGACCCATGCCTTCGCGCCGGCGTTCGACGCCATCGTCTCGCGGTTTGGGGTGATGTTCTTCCCCGACCCGGTGGCGGCCTTCGCCAATCTGCGCACGGCGCTGAAGCCCGGCGGTCGGCTGGCCTTCGCCTGTTGGCGGGGGCCGGAGGACAACGCCATCTCCACCGTCCCGCTGGAGGCCGCCGCGCCGTTCCTGCCGACGGTCCCGAAGTTCGAGAAGGACGCGCCCGGCCGCTTCGGCTTCGCCGATCCCGACCGGGTGCGGACGATCCTGGACGAGAGCGGCTGGCGCGACGTCGCCATCGCGCCGCTCGACGACCCGACCCCGGTCAGCGCCGAGGAGCTCATGACCATGAGCCTGCGGGTGGGGCCGCTGAACCCGATCCTGGCCCATACGGACGACGCCGTGCGCGAGAAGGTCCGCGTGGCGGTGAAGGCGGCGCTGGAGCCGTACGTGAAGGATGGCGTCGCCGCGATGAACTCGGCCTGCTGGTTGGTGACGGCGCGAGCCTGATCCGACCAGCTTGAGTTTTCCACAGATCCATTATATATCCGACTGGTCAGTTATATAATGGATCGCGAAAATGCAGGCCGGTACCCCGAAATGGCGGCGGCGCAGCGAGGCAAGACCGGGCGAGATCGTCCAGGCCGCGCTCGAGGTGTTCGCGGAGAAGGGCTTCGCGGCGGCGAAGCTGGACGAGATCGCCGCGCGGGCGGGAATCTCGAAGGGTGCGCTCTATCTCTATTTCGAGACCAAGGAAGACATCTTTCGCGCGGTGGTCCGCGAGGCGGTGGTCCCGAACCTGGACCTCGTCGAAGCGGCTCTGAATCAAGCGACGATCCCATTTCCGGATTTGCTGCGTCTGCTCTTCGCACGCGTCGAACTGATGGTTCAAACATCGCGGTTGGGCGCGGTGGCCAAGCTGGTCATCGGCGAGTCTCGCAACTTTCCGGAACTGGCCCGGGTCTGGCACGACGAGGTCGTCAGTCGCGCTATGAAGGCGTTGAGCCAGGCCTTGGAGAAGGCTCAGTTGCGCGGCGAAATCCGGATAGGCGATCCGCGTCTACAAGCCTTCAGCATCATGGGGCCGATCCTGATGGGCGTGATATGGCAGGAGACGTTCACGCCCGTTGGCGCTCCCGCGATCGACCTCCAAGGATTGATCGTACAGCATCGTGAAACCGTGCTGGCGGGTCTGGCTCCGCGAGCGGGTGTCTTGCCATGAAGCCCGCCGTCCGGATGGTCGCCGTCGTGGCGGGCGTCGGCCTGGCCGGCTTCCTGGGCTGGCGGCTGCTGGGGCCTGACGCGCATCGGCCCCATCGGCTGTCGGGCTATGTCGAGGGCGAGACGCTCTATGTCGGAGCCTCGAACGCGGGCCTGGTCTCGACGGTGGCCGTGCAGCGCGGAGACCGGGTGAAGGCCGGCCAGCCGTTGTTCGCTTTGGACGCCGCCCAGCTGACCGCCGCCCGCGACCAGGCGGCCGCCCAGGTGGCGATCGCCCAGGCCCAGTTGCGTGACGCCCAGAAGGGCCAGCGCCCGCAGGAACTGGCCGTCTATGACGCCGAGCGTGCGGCCGCGCAGGCGCAGGTTCGTCAGGCCCAATCCGACTACAACCGCATCGCGCCGCTGGTGGCCAAGGGCATCTACGCCCCGGCGCGGCTCGACCAGGTCAAGGCCGCGCTGGACACCGCCCGCGCCAACGCCGCCGCCGTGGCGCGGCGCAAGGGCGTCGGCGAGCTGGGCGCGCGGCCGGACGCGGTGAACGCGGCTCAAGCCGCCGTGGCCTCGGCGCGCGAGACCCTGACCGCCGCCCAATCGCGCCTGGACCAGATCAGCCCCAAGGCCCCGGCGGCCGCGCGGGTGCAGGACGTCTTCTACCAGCCCGGCGAATGGGCGGCCGCCAACCAGCCGGTCGTGGCGCTGCTGTCGGACGACCGCGTGCGCCTGCGGTTCTTCGCGCCCGAGGACGAGGTGGCGCGGTATCGGGCCGGGACGGTCGTCCGCTTCACCTGCGACGGCTGCGGGGCCGAGCGCTTGGCGCGGGTCAACTATGTCAGCCCCAAGCCTGAGTTCACCCCGCCGGTGATCTACAGCCGCGAGGCCCGCCAGCGGCTGGTGTTCCTGGTCGAGGCCAAGCCCGAGGGCGGCGCGCCGCTGGCGCCGGGCCAGCCGGTCGACATCGTTCCGCTGGACGGTGGAAAGTGAGCGACCTGGCCGTTGACGTCCGGGGGCTGAACAAGAGCTTCGGGCCGCGCCACGTGGTGCAGGACGTCTCGATCCAGGTCGAGAAGGGCCGGATCACCGGCTTCCTGGGTCCCAACGGTTCGGGCAAGACCACCACCTTGCGGATGCTGTGCGGCCTGCTGACCCCCGACAGCGGCGAGGGCGCGGTGCTGGGCCTGGACTTCCGCAAGGACGCCGAGGCGGTCAAGCGCCAGACCGGCTACATGACCCAGAAGTTCTCGCTCTATGAGGACCTGTCGATCGAGGAGAACCTCGACTTCGTCGCGCGCGTCCACGAGCTGGACCGCCGCCGCGAGCGGGTGAGGGAGAGCCTGGACCGCCTGGGCCTGACCGCGCGCAAGAAGCAGCTGGCCGGATCGCTGTCCGGCGGCTGGAAACAGCGCCTGGCCCTGGCCGCCAGCGTCATGCACGGCCCCAGGCTCCTGCTGCTGGACGAGCCGACCGCCGGCGTCGACCCCAAGGCGCGGCGCGAGTTCTGGGACGAAATCCACGCCCTGTCGGCCGAGGGCCTGACCGTCATGGTCTCGACCCACTACATGGACGAGGCCGAGCGCTGCCACGACATCGCCTATATCGCCTACGGCCGGCTGATGGCGCGAGGCACGGCCGATGAGGTGATCGCCGACAGCGGCCTCGTCACCTTCCGCGCCGAGGGACAGGGGGCGGATCGCCTTGCCCGTGAGCTGGCCGGCCAGCCCGGTGTCCTGATGGCCGCCCCGTTCGGCGCCGCGCTGCACGTCAGCGGGACCGACCGCGCGGCGCTGGAGGCGGCGATCGCGCCCTACCGCAAGCCGCCCTTGGCCTGGGCCGAGGTCCAGCCGACGCTGGAGGACGTGTTCATCCGGCTGATGGATCAGTCCTCGGACAACTTTCAATGAGCCAGCTGTCGGGCGCCCGCATCCTGGCGGTGCTGATCAAGGAGTTCATCCAGCTCACTCGCGACCGGCTGACCTATGCCATGATCCTGGTCATGCCGATCGTGCAGCTGCTGCTGTTCGGCTACGCCATCAACAACGACCCGCGCGACCTGCCGACGGCGGTGCTGGTGCAGGACCAGGGGCCGATGGCGCGGTCCGCCCTCTCGGCCCTGGTCAACAGCGGCTATTTCGAGATCGTCCGCACCGCGACCTCGCCGAAGGAGCTCGATGACGCCGTGGCGCGCGGCGAGGTGCAGTTCGCCCTGACCATCCCCGCCGACTTCACGCGCCGGGTGGTGCGCGGCGACGCGGCCCAGATCCTGGTCGAGGCCGATGCTTCCGATCCCGCCGCCACCGGGGGCGCGATCGCGGCGCTCTCCAGCCTGCCGCGCACGGCCCTGTCGCGCGATCTGGTCGGCGCGGTTGCGAAGCCCGGTGGCGATCCGTTCGAGGTGGTGATCCACCGCCGCTACAATCCCGAAGCCATCACCGCCTACAACATCGTGCCGGGCCTGCTGGGCGTGATCCTGTCCATGACCCTGGTGATGATGACCTCGCTGGGCGTCACGCGGGAATATGAGCGCGGCACCATGGAGAGCCTGCTGGCCACGCCGGCCCGGCCGATCGAGGTGATGATCGGCAAGCTGACCCCTTACGTGGCCGTCGGCGTGATCCAGACGGTGGTGATCCTGGTGTTGGCCAAGGCCCTGTTCGCCGTGCCGATGGCGGGTGGCTGGATCGCGCTCTGCCTGGGCGTCCTGCTGTTCATCGTCGGATCGCTGGCCCTGGGCTTTCTCATTTCGACCGTGGCCCGGACCCAGCTGCAGGCGATGCAGATGTCGTTCTTCTACATCATGCCCTCGATCCTGCTGTCGGGCTTCATGTTCCCGTTCCGGGGGATGCCGGACTGGGCGCAGGCCCTGGGCAGCGTGATACCGGTGACACACTTCCTCAGAGTGGTGCGCGGCGCCTTGCTCAAAGGACTGGACACGACGGCGCTGTGGCCAAGTCTTTCCGCCCTCGGACTGTTCGTGATCGTGGTCTCGGGTCTGGCCATGGCGCGCTACCGCACCACCCTGGACTAGAGCAGAGTCGGTCGATGACCTGACTTAGCCGGCAAGAATGTGCGGTTTTTGGGCGACGATCTGCGAATGCTTGACTGTTTCGTGCCGCCAAGCCCTTGCGCGCAACCGGTTCACGTGCGAACCCAGCGGAGCTGACGCTTATTTTCTGCGGACGTTGGTGGACACGCTCGGAAGTTGATCCTGAGGGGCGGTCATGTTTAGCTTTCCTGAGCATAGGGCAGGGGGGCGAAACCTGACGAGTGTGTCTTTGCTGACACTGTCCCGTGGCGTTCGCCTTGGTATAACAGTGCTCGGTCGGTCTCCGGCCTGGGCAGGGCAATAGAGGGCTCTTCAACGATGAAACTCAACCTCCTGGCGGGAGCTGCTCTGGTCGCGGTGTTCGCCGCGTCGGGCGTTTCGGCCCAAGAGACCGGCTGGTACGGCGCGGTCGACCTCGGTTACCACTGGCCGCAGTCCATCGGGACGCAGTCGAACCAAACCTCGCCGGACGGCGAGTACGTTCACTGGGCCTGGAAGACCGAGAAGGATTGGACGGGCTTCGTCCGCCTGGGCTACCAGTTCAACCCGCACGTCCGCGCTGAAGTCGAAGGCGGCTATCGCCCCGGCGACCTGAAGGGCGTTCGTGGCCCGGCGGCGCGCTCGCCGATCGGCCTCTGCACCCCCGGCGTGACCCGCACCGCTGCGGCTCCGACCTGCGGCGCTCCGAGCGGCTCGATCGACGCCTGGACCCTGATGGCGAACGTCATTTATGACTTCGCTCCGGACGCTTGGCTGAACCCGTTCGTCGGCGTCGGCGTCGGCATCAACCGCCTGGACGTCAAGGCCCTGGGCCAATACAGCAACATCCCGGGCGCGATCACGACGGCGAACCCGTCGGTGCAAACCCTGACGGCTGACGATGACGACATCGCCATCGCCTACCAAGCTCTGGCCGGCGCCTCGATCAAGGCCACGGACAAGCTGAAGATCGACTTCACCTATCGTTGGGCGACCGCTCAGGAACACACCTGGCAGACGACCAGCTCGGGTCCGGTGCAACCGGGCGCGTTCAAGGGCCAGTACAAGGACCAGTCGCTGACCGTGGGTCTGCGCTACTCGTTCGCGTCGCCGCCGCCCCCGCCGCCGCCGCAGTATGAGGCCCGCGAGTTCATCGTGTACTTCCCGTTCGACCAATCGGTCCTGACGACGGAAGCGCAATCGGTGGTCACGGAAGCCGCGAAGTACTCGAACGACGGTCACGCGACGAAGATCGTCGTCGTCGGCCACACCGACACGTCGGGTTCGCCGAAGTACAACGCCAAGCTCTCGGAACGCCGCGCCAAGGCCGTGGCTGACGCCCTGGTCTCGCAAGGTGTCCCGGCTGGCGTCCTCGGCGTCGACTGGAAGGGTGAAAGCGCTCCGGCCGTCGCCACCGGCGACGGTGTGAAGGAACCGCTGAACCGCCGTTCCACGATCTCGATCAACTTCTAAGATCGAATCGACTGAAGACTTGGGAGGGCCCGGCGGCGACGCCGGGCCCGTTCTCT
>NZ_JBWKZF010000020.1:28750-31137 GCF_059424195.1 Caulobacter sp. GW456-12-1-14-TSB4 | reverse complement strand
GCGGGGCCCCTTTCTCTATGTCGGGACCCCTGAAGTCCGAATCTGGCCTCCGGCAGCGCTTGGTGGCGACGTCCTCCGACCCCACATCCTGTCCAGACGCCCGGTTTGCGGGGCTTTCGTTGTGCTCGCTCATGAGGCGATCTGGCGAGCGTCGTCCACCGCCGACCACTATCCCTTGTGGCCTACCTGTTAGCGAACGACGTTGTCCGGGGGCGGATGTCTGAGGGCGCCTTGCGGCGTCCTGTCGCGGCTGAAAAAAGTTCGCCCAGGCAACCCCTTGTCCCGCCTAGGCAAGTTCGCGCCGTTCACAGGTTGTTAACGAAAAACTCAGGGGTGAGCCGTTGACGAGTCATTCACCACTGTGGCCCCATATGTGGGTTGAGGGGGCTCCTCAGCCACAAGATATAGCGGCTGGCGGGGGCATATCCCTTCACCGGAACACGCTGATTGAGCAATGGAATTGGTCATGAACGGCAGTGAAGCGGCGAAGACGAGCGTTCGGAACGAAGCCCGACTGGCGGCCATCAAGCCCGCCAAGCGCCCGCAGTTGGCGCTGGTCCAGAAGGTGCAGGTCGATCGCTCGCGCGACGCCCTGCTGACCGACTTCGGCAAGACCACCCTGGAAGACCGCTACCTGCTGCCGGGCGAGTCCTACCAGGACATGTTCGCCCGGGTGTCGACGGCCTTCGCTGATGACGCCGAGCACGCCCAGCGCGTCTACGACTATATGAGCCGCCTGTGGTTCATGCCGGCGACCCCGGTGCTGTCGAACGGCGGCGCCGACCGCGGCCTGCCGATCAGCTGCTTCCTGAACGCCGTCAACGACAGCCTGGACGGCATCCTGGACGTCTGGAACGAGAACGTCTGGCTGGCGGCCAATGGCGGCGGCATCGGCACCTACTGGGGCGGCGTCCGCTCCATCGGTGAGAAGGTCAAGGGCCAGGGCCAGACCTCGGGCATCATCCCCTTCATCCGCGTGATGGACTCGCTGACCCTCGCGATTTCGCAAGGTTCGCTGCGCCGCGGCTCGGCCGCCGTCTATCTCGACATCCACCACCCGGAAATCGAGGAGTTCCTCGAGATCCGTAAACCCTCGGGTGACTTCAACCGCAAGTCCCTGAACCTGCACCACGGCCTGTCGATCACCGACGAGTTCATGCACGCCGTACGCGATGGCGCGAAGTTCGGCCTGCGCTCGCCCAAGACCAACGAGGTCCTGCGCGAAGTCGACGCCCGCGCCCTGTGGCAGAAGGTCCTGGAGCTGCGCCTGCAGACCGGCGAGCCCTACCTGATCTTCTCCGACACCGTGAACAAGGCCATGCCGTCGTTCCAGCGCGAGCTGGGCCTGAAGGTGCGCCAGTCGAACCTGTGCAGCGAGATCATGCTGCACACCGGCACCGACCACCTGGGCCAGGAGCGCACCGCCGTCTGCTGCCTGTCGTCGGTCAACGCCGAGACCTATCTGGAGTGGCGCGACCACCCGACGTTCATCGAGGACGTCATGCGCTTCCTCGACAACGTCCTGCAGGACTTCATCGATCGCGCGCCGGACGCGGCCTCGACCGCCGTCTACGCCGCCATGCGCGAGCGTTCGGTGGGCCTGGGCCTGATGGGCTTCCACAGCTTCCTGCAGAGCCAGAACGTGCCGTTCGAGAGCGCCCTGGCCAAGAGCTGGAACATGCGGATGTTCAAGCACCTGCGCCGCGAGGCCGACAAGGCCTCGATCACGCTGGGCGAAGAGAAGGGCCCGTGCCCAGACGCCGCCGATCGTGGCTCGGTCGAGCGCTTCTCGCACAAGCTGGCCATCGCCCCGACCGCCTCGATCTCGATCATCTGCGGCGGCACCTCGGCCGGTATCGAGCCGATCCCGGCCAACATCTACACCCACAAGACCCTGTCGGGCTCGTTCGCGGTGAAGAACCCCTATCTGGAGAAGCTGCTCGAGGAGAAGGGCCACAACACCGACGCGGTGTGGGGTTCGATCCTGGAGCACGAGGGCTCGGTCCAGCACCTGGACTTCCTGAACCAGGACGACAAGGACGTCTTCAAGACCGCCTTCGAACTGGATCAGCGCTGGGTGGTCGAGCTGGCCGCCGACCGCACGCCGGAAATCTGCCAGAGCCAGTCGGTCAACATCTTCCTGCCGGGCGATGTCGATAAGTGGGACCTGCACATGCTGCACTGGCAGGCTTGGGAGCGGGGCGTGAAGAGCCTCTACTACCTGCGCTCCAAGTCGGTGCAGCGCGCGGCCTATGCCGGCGCCGAAGACAAGGCCGAGAAGGTCGCCAACGGCTTCGACGTTCCGGAAAAGACCGACTATGACGAGTGCCTGGCTTGTCAGTAAGCGCCTGACGCGGACAATCTGAACAAAGTGACGGGGGGGCGCG
>NZ_JBWKZF010000020.1:0-28740 GCF_059424195.1 Caulobacter sp. GW456-12-1-14-TSB4 | reverse complement strand
CCCCCCCCCCGTTTCACGTTCCCGGAACCCTAATCTGTCACAAAGGGTTCAGCCCCTGTGCGCTTTCGTCACCATGGACATGCGGCGAAACGTGCGTAGGCTGGGCACTGAGTTGGATTGGGGAATCCGTGATGCGGGTCGCTGGGGAGCGTACCGTTTTTTGCCTGATGGCCGCGATCGCGGCCTTGGCGAGCGGCCATGCCGCCTGCGCGGCCCAAAAGGCCGGCAAGGCGCCGAAGACCGATAGCGCCTCCGCGCCGGTTAAGCCTGTTACCCCCATCTCTTTCCAAGTGAAGCCCGAGAGCCTGCGTCCGCTGGACCCGCAGAGCGCCACCGGTTTCGCCACCTATGACGTCGACTCGCCCGACGGGGAGGTCGAGGGTGGTTTCGCCCTGTCGCCCGCCGCCGGCCTGGCCGGCGACGCCCGCATCCTCGACGCCGACCGCTATTATGATGGCGCGGGTCCCGTGACCTGGCGCTCGAACGCCTTCACCCGCCAGGCCCAGGCCGGCGGCCCGATCGACTCGGTCCGCGTCTCGATGGCCGGGACGGCTCCGACCGCCGCCTACGCCCCGCTGACCCTGGCCCGCCCCGACAGCGAGGACGGCTACGCCCTGCGCGAGGTCGATGTCACCGTCACGCGCGGCTGGCCCGGCGCGGTCACCCTGAAGGGCCGCAGGTTCGCTCTCGATGTCACCCCGCACGCCGGCGTCGGCTATGGCGGGGCCGGGGGCTCGGCCGAGGCCGGGGCCACCGTGCGCCTGGGCCGCAAGAAGAACATGGGCTCGCGGGTCAATGACGCCTTCGGCGTCCAGGACGGCGCCTCCACCTTCGGCGATCGTGGGCGCTGGTACATCTTCGCCGCCGCCAGCGGCCGGGCCGTGGGCCTGAACATGCTGCGCGGCCAGAACGGCGACTGGAGCCGCGCGGGCCTGACCCAGGACACGACCAGCCGCCTGATCGGCGACAGCCAGGCCGGCGTCGCCTGGCGCCGGGGTCCGATGCAGGCCTCGCTGGGCTACATCCACCGCGCGATCAAGGCCCGGGGCGACGGCATCATGGGCCTGGCCACCCAGAAGGACGACGTGGTGGCTCTGTCGTTCAGCCTGAAGCCCCAGTGGTAGGCGAGTGGTAGACGGGCAAAAGCCCTATTAAGCTTGTGTTCCCGGCCGCTTTCATGCAGCTAGCGCCGGTCCCGTCCACAAGCCATCCAGCGAGATCATGAGCGAGAGCGAGCCCCCGCGCCGCAAGACCCTGAGCCTCAAGAGCGCGGTCGCCGCTCCCGGCGGTCCGCCGCCGCTTGAGCGCATGGTCAAGCCGTCGGCCCGCACCACCGTGTTCTCGCCCCAGGCCGCGCCGCCGCCGCCTCCGCCCGCGCCGGCCCCGACCGGTGACTGGAAGTGCAAGCCGTGCGGCTCGCGCTTCGACCCGCCGGCCGAGCTGGCCGACGAGGACTCGGTCCGCTGCCCCTCGTGCAACGCCCGCCTGGGCCTGGCCTCCGACTTCCGCAGCGACCCGCCGAACGTGGCCAAGCTGCGCGCGCGGTGGCTTAAGAAGGCCTGATCCGGCGGGTTAGTCGGCGGGCGCCAGAAGGCGCATGCCTTCTTCCATCTCGGCGATCACGCGGTTCACGTGCGGGTCCAGCCGTGAGGCCTCGGCGTAGGCCTCAGTGATCGATCCGGGCTCGATCAGGTCCATCCCGAGCCGTTCAGCCGTCACCCGCAGGGCGAAGAGCGCGGGCGCCAGGGCGCAGTCGGCGATCGTCAGCCGGTCGCCCAGGGCGTAGCGAGAGCCCTTCAGCAGCCCGTCGAGCATGCCGACCCCGTTCAGCAGCTCTTCGACCGCCCGGCGTGCGCCAGCGGCGTCTGTACGGGGCTGAGCCAGGGCGACCATCGGCGGCATCAGATAGAGATCGACGTGCCGCACCAGCACCCGCGCCATCGCCCGGTCGAAGGCGTCAGTCGGCATCAGGGACGGCGCGTCCGGAAACCGCTCCTCCAGATATTCCAGCAGCACCGCCGACTCCCAGATCGGCCCGCGCTCATCGAGCAGGACCGGGATGCGGCCGGTCGGGGACAGGTCCTGGAAGTGGCGACTATCCCGCCAGCCCGAGGGCGGCGGGACCGGATCTATCGGCAGGCCCTTGGCGTAGATCGCGATGCGGACGCGCGCCGCGAACGGCGAGGCGGGAAGGCTGATCAGCTCCATGCCGCAGCCTAGCTCAGCGGCGCGGCCTCGGCGACCTTCGGCCGACGATGCTCCGGCGGTGGCGGCGGCAACGGCGCGGGGCACTGGGTCCTCAGGAACTCCCCATGCCCCGGCAGTTTCGCCGCCTGCTCCCTCACCTTCGGGGCCGAGGCGTCCAGGGTCTGGCGGATGATGTCGTAGGGCGCGGTATCGACCAGCTGCTGGTAGCGCCTGGGCCGCACGCCCATGCCCTCCATCACCGACTGCCAGGACGGGGCGCGGAACATGTCGTCGACGCCGTCGCGCAGGGTCCCGGTCTCGCGGAACAGCTCCAGGCGCTCCTTCAGGCTCTGGGGCAACTGGACCTGCTGGTACTCGCGCCAGAACGGCGTGTCGTCGCGCTGGGTGGTCTGGTAGTGCAGCACGATGAAGTCGCGGATCTCCTCGTAGTCCGCGGCCATGCGGCGGTTGTATTCGGCCTGTAGCGACGGGGCCAGATCGCGGTCGGGGAAGAACCGCAGCAGATAGTCCATGCCGCGATAGATCAGGTGCAGGGCGGTGGACTCCAGCGGCTCGATGAAGCCGCCGGCCAGGCCGATGGCCACGCAATTCTTGTTCCACAGCTTGCTGCGCATGCCGGTCTTGAACGGCACCAGCCAAGTATCGGTGATCGGCGTCCCCTCCACCTGGCTAAGCAGGACGTGGCGGGCCTCGTCGTCGCTGATGTACTTGGAGCAGAACACATAGCCGTTGCCGGCCCGGTGCTGCAGCGGGATGCGCCAGCGCCAGCCGAAGTCCTGCGCCGCGGCCAGGGTGTAGGGGTGCGGCTCGCGGATGTTGTCGGTCTGGACGGTGATGGCGCGGTCGTTCAGCAGCACGTCCGACCAGTCCAGGAACGGGGTCTGCATCGCCTGGCCGTTCAGGATCGAGCGGAAGCCCGAGCAGTCGATGAAGAGGTCGCCGGCGGCCTCATGGCCGTTCTGCAGGACCACCTTCTCGATCGAGCCGTCGTTGCGGGTGACCACCTGGTCGACGATGCCCTCGACGCGGACGACGCCCCGATCCTCGGCGAACTTGCGCAGGAACTTGGCCACCAGGTTGGCGTCGATGTGCAGGGCGTAGCTGGCGCTTGAGAGCAGGCTGCCTTGCAGGTTGCCCGGCAGCATGAACTTCCAGCCGTCGGCCATGGCGGTGGCCGGCGCGAAGTCCTGCAAGGCCGAGGGATGGCCGGCGGCCTTGGCCCGCAGCCAGCACTGGTAGAACTCGTGCGGGCCGATCGGGCCGCCGATCTGGCCGAACGGGTGGTAGTAGACCTCGTCCTTCCTGCGCCAGTTCTCGAAGCGAATGGCCAGCTTGAAGCTGCCTTGCGTGGCCTGGATGAACTCGCGCTCGTCGATGCCCAGGCTGGCGATCAGTTGCAGGAACGGCGGGATGGTCGACTCGCCGACCCCCACGGTGCCGATCTGCTCGCTCTCGATCAGCTCGATGGCGACGCCTGTCTTGTGGAAGAAGTGCGACAGCATCGCCGCCGAGATCCAGCCGGCCGAGCCCCCGCCGACGATGACGATCTTGCGGATGGCGTTCGGGTTGCGGTCGGTCATTTGGATACTCCCCAGGACTTTCTTGTTCTTGGTGTTGGTTCAGTCGACCGCGATCAGGGCGCGGTTCCAGGCGATCAGCGGCGCGGCCGGGTCCAGCCGGTGCCGGGTGGCCGTGACGATGAAGATCGAGTGGGTGTCGGCCTCGATCACCGCGTCGATCTCGCAGGCGGCGCTGGCCAGGCCGTGGCGGTAGGTCGGCGGCGCGTCGGGATCGAGGTCCCAGCGGTCGGCCTCGAACCGCTCGTGGGCCAGGGCCGGACCACCGAAGCGGACGGCCTCGTCCTTGTCGGCCGCGCCCAGCAGGGCGATCGACAGCGACGGGCGGCGCGCCAGGATGTCGTGGCAGCCGGCCTCCTTGCGCACGCAGAACAGGAAGCGCGGCGGGTCCACGGACAGGCCGGTGATCGAGCTGACCAGCAGGCCGCGCGGGATGTCGCCATCCCAGCAGGAGACGATGGCGACGCCGCTGGCCAGGTGCGCCAGCACGTCCTTGAAGTCCGCGTCCTCCCCGGACGACGAGGACGCCAGCGCCGCGACCGTCATCAGCGGGCCGCCGCCGGGGCGGGGGCGAAGTCGTCTTCGTCCTCGTCGGCGTTCAGCGCGCCCAGCTCGCCGCGCGCCCGGGCCTGCTTGCCATAGACCTGCTCGAACAGCGGCGAGGTCATCAGGGTGGTGACCAGGGCCATGACCACCAGCATCGAGAACAGCGCCGGGCCGATGATGCCTTTCTGCAGGCCGATATTGATGATGATCAGCTCCATCAGGCCGCGGGCGTTCATCAGGGCGCCGATGCCCATGGCGGTGGCGTTGTCCTGGCCGGTCAGGCGGGCGGCGGCCCAGCAGGCCCCGCCCTTGGCCAGGATCGAGCCGGCCAGGATGACCAGGGCCACGGCGGCCAGCGACCAGCTGCTGAGCAGGTTCATCTGGGTGTTGAGGCCCGAGAAGGTGAAGAACATCGGCACCAGCAGGGCCACCGTGAACGGCTCCAGCGACCGCTTCAGCTCGCGGGTCAGCAGGCCGCGCGGCATGGCCGTGCCCAGCAGGAAGCCGCCGAACACCGAGTGCAGGCCGGCCGCGTCCATGGCCCAGGCGCTGAGCATGAACAGCATGATCACCACGCCCAGCAGGGTCGGGGTGAGCTTGCCCTCGCGCTCGGCCCATCGCCCCAGCGGGGCGAGCAGCCTAGGACCGACGGTCAGCATGAACAGGGCGAAGGCGCCGCCGCCGATGGCCGCCTTCAGCGCCACGGCCGGGCCGCCGCCGAAGCTGGCCAGCACGATGGCCAGCACCGTCCAGGCCCCAGCGTCGTCGATCGCGCCCGACGACAGGGCCAGCGAGCCGAGCGGGGTCTTGGTCAGGCCGCGCTCCTGGATGATGCGGGCCAGCACCGGGAAGGCGGTGATCGAGATCGCCGCGCCCATGAACAGCATGGCCTGGAATGGATTCACGCCGTGACCGAACAGGTTGAGGCTCATCAGCCAGGGCGTCAGGGCGATGGCGACCAGGAACGGCGCGGCCATGCCCGACAGCGACACGGTCACCGCGCTCTTGGCGTTGGCCTTGAAGTGGTCGGCGCGGAAGCCGATCCCGACCAGGAACATGTAGAGGCCCACGCCCAGCTGGGCGCCGACGAAGAGGACCGACTTGGTCTCCTTGGGGAACAGGTGATGCTGCAGGTCGGGGGCCAGCAGGCCCAGCAGCGACGGGCCCAGGATGATGCCGGCGATCATCTCGCCGATGACCTGGGGCTGGTCGAAGAACCGCTTCAGCAGCCAGCCGACAGCCCGGCACACAGCCACGATCACGGCCATCTGCAGGAAAAAGGCTACGCTCAATTCTGCCGGCGTCACGGCGTCCCCCTGTGATTTGCGCCGCCTTGAGGCGGTCGCGTTTCATCCCTGGAACAGACGCTAACAGCGCGGAAAATCGCCTGGCAATGGCAATTCAGACAACGTTGTCATTTTAATTTTCGAGCCTACGTACCTACATTTTGCAGGGCTGAATGTAGGTACGTCGCTACGTATGATGTTCCGCCGGCGGCGTACTTAGTCCTCGATCGCCTCGATCCCCTGGGCTTCCAAGCGGGCCAGGTGGTCGTGCATGGTCTTCAACTGCTCGGGCGTATGGCCCGTCCATTGGGTAACCTCGCCGACGATCCGCAGCGGATCGCGGGTGCGGTAGGACTGGGTCGGATTGCCCGGGAACTTCTTGTCGGTGAGGTTGGGATCGTCCTCGAACGCGCCGGTCGGCTCGACGATGTAGATCCGCTCGCGCCCCTCGCCCCGGGCCAGCTCCGCGCCCCAGGTGGCGGCCTCGAGGGTGGCGCTGAAATAGACGAACAGCGCCGGCTTGCGAGCGCCGTAGTTCGAGGCGAAGCCGGGCGAGATCAGGTCGCCGGTCCTCAGGTCCGACTTGGCGCCGTGGAAGAACGGTCCGGCGTTCGGCGTGACGGTCATGGTTCGATGGCCCTTCGCGATGTCCCAAGGGCGCTACAAACTGCGCATAAATCGCCGTTCGCCAATGCTTGAATTGAAGTTTTTCGACCCCAGTTCTCTAGGGGACGGGGAGCCCTAGGGCTCCAGCGGCGCCTCGATGCCGACCGGGCCGGGTTCGTCGCGGATGATGACCCCCGTGCCGTGCGACGAATGCGGCGGGACCTGCTTCTTGAAGAGGCCGCGCCACAGGCTCTGCTCCTCGACCGCGCTGGTCCACACCGTGCCTTCCAGCGCCTGCTCGTGGCCGGCGTCGTAGATCCGCTTCATCAGGTCGGTCTCGAACTTCAGCAGGTTGGTGCCCTCGAAGCTGTTGGGGATCGAGGCCACGCTGAGCGGCAGGTTGTGGCGCGAGCAGAAGCCGGCGGCCAGGCTCAGCGCCTGGCGGTACGAGAACCGCAGCATGGTGTCGAAGCTGCGGGCCATGATCGAGGCCACGCCCGGCGGGGTCGACTGGGTCGAGGGATCCAGCACCGTATTGACGATGACGTGCACCCGGCCACGCCGGAAGCGGGGCCCCAGGTTGCGCCAGTGCAGCAAGGCGTCGGGCATCAGGAATAGCGGCGCGGCCACGCCGCCATCGACGTGCATCTCCTGGTGATGCTGGCCATCGACATCCACGTCGATCAGCTTGGGCGGGAAGATGCCCGGCACCGAGGACGAGGCCACGAGGAGCGTGCGGAACAGCTTCAGCGCCTCGTCGCCGCCATGGGTGGCGATCGCGCCCATGTCCCAGACCACGGCCCGCTGGCTGTCCAGATTGGTGGTGGCGATCAAGAGGCGCCGGCCCTTCAGGTGCTCGGCGGCGATGGCGTCGACCATCTCCTGATCAACGAAGGCCTCGACCAGGGCGTCCAGGCTCTCGCCCTTGAAGATGCTGGGGCCGAGCGCCGCGCCGAGGCGGCGGAAGCTGAGCAGTTCGGCCGCATGGCCGCCGACATAGGCGTCGGTCAGGCGGTCGTCCCAGGTCGAGCCCAGGAAGGCCAGGGGCGCGATCAGGGCTCCGGTGCTGACCCCGGTGACGATGGCGAAGTCCGGGCGGCGGCCGGCCTTGGTCAGGCCCGTCAGCACGCCCGCGCCATAGGCGCCGCCGGACGCGCCGCCCGACAGGGCCAGGATGTTGAATTCGTCGCGGCCGATCAGCGAGCGCAGCGGGGCCAAGCGGTCGGCGGCGCTCTTCAGGGCGTCGTCGGCTTGGTCGACCGAGAGGCGCACGCCGGGGAAGCCCAGGGCCTCGACATGGCGGTCGGAGGTCGGCGCGGTCAGGCGCTTGCCGCGCAGCGGGTCGGCCGTCGTCTTCCAGTCCTTGAAGAAGCCTTGGAGGCTGATCTTGCCGTTCGGATCCTTATCCAAGGAAGGGGCGTCCTCTAGTGTGCGCCGGCCAGCACCACGCCCACCAGGACGGCCGCATAGTGCAGGCCTGCGCCGCCGATGACGTGGCCGTGCCAGATGGCGCGGCGGAACTTCAGGCGTCGCATCAGGTAGAAGATGGTTCCGGTCGAATAGACGATGCCGCCGATGGCCAGCAGCAGCAGGGCCACCCACGACAGGCCGTCGATCATCGGCTTGATGGCCACCAAAACGAGCCAGCCGAGGGCGAGGTACAGGCCGACCCAGAAACGCTTGTCCAGGCCCGGCAGGAACAGCTTGGCCAGCACGCCGATGGTCGCGACGGTCCACACCGCCGAGGTCATGCCGATGGCCCACCAGCCGTGCAGGTTCTGGGTGGTGAAGGGCGTGTACGAGGCGGCGATCATCACGAAGATGCCGGCGTGGTCGAAGCGGCGCAGCAGGGGCCGCCAGCGGGCCTTGGCGAAGTTGTAGGCGGTCGACAGCGACAGCATCAGGATCAGGCCGACGGTGTAGACGCTAACCGCCGCCACTTGCTGCAGGTTGCCGGCCCCGAAGGCCAGGCCCAGCAGGATGCCGCCGCCCAGGAGGGCGCTGGCCAGGCCGGCCAGGTGCACGATCAGGTCGGCGCACTTGGCGGCCGGCGTCGGATAGTGCGTCGCGACCTCGGGAGCGCTGATGTCGGTCGTGGTGGTCGTCATGGCCCCGCCCAATGCGAAATGCAGTACGTCCAAACGGTAGGATCGTTCCGTGACATATAAGCGTCGATCTTCGTGGCCGCGAAAGGGCGCGCGCGACACGATTGCTGGAAAATCGGCGGGACCGAAAACCTCGTCCTTCGACAGGCTCAGGATGAGGTTTTCTACGGAGGCGTTCTTGGTCCTCATCCTGAGCTTGTCGAAGGACGAGGACCACGCAGGGCGTCAGAAGAACAGGCCGCGCGCGCCGTCGAACACCAGCTTGCCGCCAACCGCGATCAGCAGCACGTAGATGACCTTGTAGAAGCCCTCGGCCGGCACCTTGCGCACCACCCAGACCCCGCCCCAGGTCGAGGCGATGGCCAGCGGCAGCAGCACGCCGGCGGTGGCCAGCACCTTG
Organism: Caulobacter sp. GW456-12-1-14-TSB4; assembly: GCF_059424195.1. Taxonomy (NCBI): domain Bacteria; kingdom Pseudomonadati; phylum Pseudomonadota; class Alphaproteobacteria; order Caulobacterales; family Caulobacteraceae; genus Caulobacter; species Caulobacter sp. GW456-12-1-14-TSB4. The sequence goes on along the minus strand of NZ_JBWKZF010000020.1, from coordinate 20,012 downwards.
GGCGTGAACTGGCCGAGCGCCACATAGGCCGGCACCTTCATCCAGTTCACGACGGCGAAGAAGATGGCGCTGGTGCCGATGAAGGCGTCGCGCGGCAGGCGGCGGGGCAGGACGTAGATCTGGAACGGCGGGCCGCCGGCGTGGGCGATCTGGCTGGTGAAGCCGGCCGCCGCGCCGCAGATCGCGCCCAGCCAGGGACGGCCCGGAGTCGCCTCGACCTGGGCGGCGGCCTTCACGGCGCGCTCGGCCCACAGCCGTTGCAGGGCGAAGACCACCGAGATCGCGCCGACCGCCAGCTCGACGGCCGCTTCCTTGACGAAGGCCGCCAGGGCCCAGCCCAGGAAGATCCCCACCGCCGCGGCCGGCAGCATCAGGATCAAGAGGCCCTTGTCCCAGCTCTTCCGGAACGCCCAGACGCTGACCACGTCCTGGACCAGCAGGATCGGCAGGGTGATCGAGGCGGCCATGACCGGCGAGATGGCCAGGGCCATCAGCGGCACCGCCACCACCCCGATGCCGGCGAACCCGCCCTTGGCCAGGCCCAGCAGGATCACGGCGGGGATCGCCACCGCGTAGAAGAACGGATCGGTCAGCATGAAGCGCTGCTTAGCAGCATTCCGTCCCTGGAACAGGGCGATCGTCCGTTCGTTTCAAGCTTGAAATGTTCCGCAACGCAATCGGAGGTTTGGCTCCCTAGCGTCGTGGGGCTCACCCTCCGAACCCTGCTCAATGTCCCCCTCGCGTCGCCTGACCGAAATCGTCGAGATCGACGCCGCCCGCTTCGCCCGTGACCTGACCCCGCTCTACCAGCCCGCCGTGCTGCGCGGCGTGGCGCGGGACTGGCCGGCGGTGCGGGCGGCGCGGACCTCGTCCCATGCCCTGGCCGACTACATCGCCGGCTTCGATCGTGGCGTGATCGTCGAGGCCATGGTCGGCCCGCCGGAGATCGCCGGCCGGTTCTTCTATGACGAGACCGGCGCGGGCATGAATTTCGAGCGCCGCCGCGCGCCCTTGCAGGCGGCCCTCGCAGAGCTGATGCGCCAGGCCGACCACGCCGATCCGCTGTCGATCTATGTCGGTTCGACCCCGATCGCGCCGGTGCTGCCGGGCTTCGAGAAGGCCAACCGGCTGGACCTCTTGAACGAGGACATCCAGCCGCGCCTGTGGATCGGCAACGCCTCGACCGTCCAGACCCACCACGACATGTCCGACAACATCGCCGTTGTGGTTGGCGGCCAGCGGCGCTTCACGCTGTTCCCGCCCGACCAGGTGGGCAACCTCTATGTCGGGCCGCTGGACTTCACGCCTGCCGGGCGGCCGATCAGCCTGGTGTCGCTGGACGCGCCGGACCTCACGCGCTTCCCGAAGTTCGCGGAAGCCCTGGAGAGCGCCCAGTCGGCCGAGCTGGAGCCGGGCGACGCCATCTACATCCCCGCCCTGTGGTGGCATCACGTGCAGTCGTTCGGGCCGCTGAACATGCTGGTGAACTACTGGTGGAGCCCCGCCGACATGCCGGCCGGCTCGCCGTTCGACGCCTTCGTCCACGCGCTGCGCAATGTCCGCCGGCTGCCGGCCCAGAGGCGCAACGCCTGGCGGGCCTTCTTCGAGCACTACATCTTCCACGCCAATGGCGACCCGGCCGAGCATATCCCGGCGGGCCGCCGTGGGGTCTTGGAGGACGAGCCCAGCGCCGCGTCCGACGCCGAGCTCGCGGCCTTCCTCAAGAAGGCGCTGGAAGACTAGGCGGTAGCCAGCCGCGTCTTGCGCTCCAGGCTCAGGCTGAAGGCGGCCAGCGCCAGGGCCGACAGCGGCACCACGGCGGCGACCAGGGGCACGGCCGACATGCCCGGGCCGTGGTCGATCACCGCTCCGCCCAGCCAGGCCCCGAAGGCGTTGCCCAGGTTGAAGGCGGCGATGTTCAGGCTGGAGGCCAGGCCCTGGCCCGCGCCGCCGGCCTGGCTCAGCACCCGCATCTGCAGCGGCGCGACGGTGGCGAAGGCGGCCGCGCCTAGCAGGAAGGCGGCGATCACCGCGCCCACCTGGCTGTGGAAGGCGAAGGCCGAGCCCAGCATCACCACGGTCAGAGCGATCAGGGTGCCGGCCAGGGCCGTGTTCAGGCTCTTGTCGGCCCAGCGGCCGCCGAAGAGGTTGCCGGCCACCAGGCCCGCGCCGAACACCAGGAGGATCGGCGAGACGGCGGCCTGGGAGAAGCCGGCCAGCTGGGTCAGGATCGGCTGGATGTAGGTGAACACCGCGAACACCCCGCCGAAGCCCAGCACGGTCATGGCCAGGCCCAGCTGCACCTGCGGACGGGCCAGGACGGCGAACTCCTCGCGCAGCGGGGCCGGCTCGGCGGTCTCCTTGGCGCTCGGCACCAGGGCGGCCAGGACCACGAAGGCCACCGCGCCGACCCCGGCCACGGCCCAGAAGGCCATCCGCCAGCCGAACGACAGGCCCAGCCACGCGCCGAACGGCACGCCCAGCAGGGTGGCGATGGTCAGGCCGGTGAACATGATCGAGATCGCCGAGGCCTTGCGCTCGGGCGCCACCAGGCTGACGGCGACCAGCGAGCCGACGCCGAAGAAGGTCCCATGCGCCAGGGCGGTGACGAGGCGGGCGGCCATCAGGATCCCGTAGGTCGGGGCGATGGCGGCCAGCGCGTTGCCCAGGGTGAAGATCGCCATCAGCACCAGCAGGGTGGTCTTCTTGGGCAGGCGGCGGGTGAGCAGGGTCAGGATCGGCGCGCCGACGAAGACGCCCAGGGCGTAGCCGGTCATCAACAGGCCGGCGGTGGGGATCGAGACGCCGAGATCGACGGAGACCTGCATCAGCAGGCCCATGATGATGAACTCGGTGACGCCGATACCGAAGGCGCCGACCGTCAGGGCGTAGAGGGCTAGGGGCATGGTCGCCTCCGTGGATGTCGGCCTCCCAGATAGCGCGCGAGCATTCAGTGAATTAGATTGCGCTTCGGAACTTCACTTGTGCCCCGAAGGACATATGGCCCGATCCGAGATCAACCGTTCGGGCGAGATGGAGGTCTTCGTCCGCGTCGTCGAGCAGGGCGGCTTCACCGCCGCGGCCAAGGCGCTGAGCATGACCCCGTCGGCGGTCAGCAAGCTGGTGGCGCGGCTGGAAGCGCGCCTGGGCTCGCGGCTGATCAACCGCTCGACCCGCAAGCTGCAACTGACCGCCGAGGGTCTCAGCTTCCACGAGCGGGCCCTGCGGGTGCTGGCCGACCTCGACGAGGCCGAGCGTTCGGTCAGCGCCTGCGCCGTGCCGCGCGGCCGGCTGCGGGTCAATTCCAGCGTGCCGTTCGGCGTGCACCACCTGCTGCCGCTGGTCCCGAAATTCACCGCCTTGCATCCCGAGGTGCAGCTGGATGTCACCATCACCGACCAGGTCATCGACCTGATGGACGAGCGGGCCGAGGTGGCGATCCGCATCGGCCCGTTGCGCTCCTCGCAGCTGATGGCCCGCAAGCTGGGCCGCAGCCGGATGGTGGTGGTGGCCTCGCCCGACTACCTGGCCCGGCGCGGCACGCCCGAACGGCCGGAGGACCTGGCCGGCCACGACCTGATCACCTTCAACTTCGCCCGCCACATCAATACCTGGCCGTTCGAGGTTGACGGCGAGGCGGTGCAGTTCCCCGCCCAAGGCCGGGTCACCGTCGGCGACGGCGAGAGCGCGGCGATCCTGGCCCTGGCGGGGCAGGGGCTGACGCGGCTGTCGATCTTCCACATCGCGCAGGACATCAAGGCCGGCCGGCTGGTCCCGGTGCTGGAGGCGTTCAATCCCGGCGACGCCGAGGACGTCAGCGCGGTCTATGTCGGCCACGCCGGGCCGCTGCCGGCCCGGGTGCGGGCGTTCATCGACTTCCTGGTGGCGGAGGTGGATGTGGACCATCTGCCGCTTGAGCGTGGGGCTGTCTCTCAAACCCGCAAATAGCTTGTCATCCCGGCCGCAGCGAAGCGGAGAGCCGGGACCCAGGGGCCACCGCACTGCGCTTGGCCCCTGGGTCCCGGACAGCCTCTGCGAGGCTTCCGGGATGACAAGAATTTTGAGCTCTCTAAGCCCCCAACATCACTTCCGCGATCTGCACCGCGTTGAGCGCAGCGCCCTTGCGCAGGTTGTCGCCGACCACGAACAGCGCCAGCCCCGACGCCACGGTCGGGTCCGGCCGGATCCGCCCCACGAACACCGGATCCTGCCCGGTCGCCGCCAGCGGGTTCGGGACCTCTTCCAGCACCACGCCCGGCGCGCCGGCCAGCAGCGCGGTGGCCTCGGCCGCCGACAGCGGGCGCTCGAACTCGGCGTTGATCGATAGTGAGTGGCCGGTGAACACCGGCACGCGCACGCAGGTGCCCGAGACCGGCAGGCCGGGGATCTCGAGGATCTTGCGGCTCTCGTCGCGCAGCTTCAGCTCCTCCTCGGTGTAGCCGTCCTCGCCCACCACGTAGTTCAGCGGCACGACGTTGTAGGCCAGCGGCACGGCCCACTTGCGGGCGTCCGGCAGCGGCGCGGCGTCCGGCGACATCGCCAGGCCGTCCAGGTCGCCGGCCGCGCCCGCGCGCAACTGTTCGGACAGCACCTGGATGCCCTCGACCCCACCGCCGGAGGCGGCCTGGTAGGTGCTGACGGTCAGGCGCTTCAGGCCCGCCTTGTCGTGCAGGGGCTTCAGCACCGGCATGGCGGCCATGGTGGTGCAGTTGGGGTTGGCGACGATGCCCTTGGGGATGTTGTCGAGCGCGTGCGGATTGACCTCGGCCACCACCAGCGGGACGTCGGGGTCCGAGCGCCAGGCCGAGGAGTTGTCGATGACCACGGCGCCGGCCGCGGCGGCCTTGGGGGCCAGCACGCGCGACGTGTAGCCGCCGGCCGAGAAGAACACGATGTCCAGGCCGGTGAAGTCGGCGGTCGAGGCGTCCTCGACGACGACCTCCTGGCCCTTGAAGTCGATCTTGGTCCCCGCCGACCGCGCCGAGGCGAACAGGCGAAGCTGCGCCAGCGGGAAGTCCCGCTCGGCCAGCAGCTCGCGCATCATGCCGCCGACCAGACCGGTGGCGCCGACGACGCCGACGCGCGGCGGATTGGATCGGGAAAACTTGAAGCTCATGGGTCTGCGTCTCCTGGTGTAGGGAGCGCGGGGAGCTGTCAGGTCTCAGGTAGAGAGCCGCCCCGCGCCGTTCGGCGGGGCTGGTTCGAGGATGCCGCTTAGATCGCGCGCATACCCGCCGCCCCACCGAAGCGGGTCGTTTTGCGGGTAATAATTTTGGTCGCGGCGAAATGCATCGGGAGGGCTTCTAGCGGCGAAGCTCTCCCTCGTAAAGAGCGGCTCAGCCGCCGGCCTGCGCCACGCGGGCGTCCCAGGCCGCCATCGACACCCGGGCCACGTCTTCCAGTTCCGCGCGGCAGACGCCGTCGCGGGCCAGCAGCGACATGCCGTTCTGGACCGTCTGGGCGAAGCGAGCCAGGGCGCGGACATCGATCGCGGCGGGCAGCTCGCCCTCGGCTATGGCGCGGGCAAGACGCGTCTCGATGCGCTCCAGCGTGACGGCGCGGGCCGAGCGCACCAGCTCGCCCAGCTCGTGATGGACCTGGCCGTCGATCACCGAGAGCGTCACCATGCAGCCGGTCGGCATCTCGACCAGCGACCCGGTCAGGGCGGCGGCCGAGTCCATCAGCAACGCCTCGACCGCCTGGCGCGCGGTGGCGGCGGCCTTGAAATTGGCCCAGACGAAGGCCTCGAAGTTGACGCGGTAGTGGTCCAGCGCCTCGACATACAGCGCCTCCTTGGGGCCGAAGGCCGCATACAGGCTGGGCGCGCCGATGCCCAGCTCGGCGGTGAGGTCGGAGATCGCCGTCGACTCGTAGCCCTTGAGCCAGAACAGCCGCATGGCCTTGTCCAGCGCGGCCTCGCGATCGAAGGCGCGAGGGCGGCCGCGACCGCGCGGGCTGGTCTCGTCTGAATTCTGCATCGATCGATCTATAAATCCCTTGACCGGCCTCCGCAATGCTCATAACCATTTATGTAGTGATCGATATATAAAGGTGATCGATGAGTGATCTGGCAGGCAAGCGCGCCCTGGTGACGGGCGCATCGCGGGGCATCGGCGCGGGCATCGCCCGGGCGCTGGCGGAAAGAGGGGCGGACGTCGCCATCACCTACGAGCGTTCGGCGGACAAGGCGGCGCAGGTGGTCAAGGAGATCGAGGCCCACGGCCGGCGCGGCTTCGCCATCCAGGCCGACAGCGCCGATCCGGCGGCCGTGAAGCGCTCGGTCGAAGAGGCCGTCCAGGCGTTGGGCGGGCTGGACATCCTGGTCAACAACGCCGGCATCGCGCCGGGCGGCGGCGTGGCCGACATCGCCTTGGCCGACATCGACGCGCTGCTGAACGTCAATGTCCGCGCGCCGGTGTTGGCCGCCCAGGCCGCCATCCCGCACCTGAAGGCCGGCGGCCGGATCATCTCGATCGGCTCGTGCCTGGCCGAGCGCGTGCCGTTCGTCGGCCCGACGGTCTATTCGATGACCAAGTCGGCGCTGCTGGCCTTCACGCGGGGCCTGGCCCGTGAGCTCGGATCAAAGGACATCACCGTCAACCTGGTGCAGCCGGGCCCGATCGACACCGACATGAACCCGGCCGACGGTGAGCACTCCGAGGGCATCCGCGTGCACACCGCGCTGGGCCGCTATGGCGAGGCCGCCGACATCGCTCATGCGGTGGCGTTCCTGGCCAGCCCAGGGGCCAAGTACATGACCGGCTCCATCGTCACGGTGGACGGCGGTATCAACGCGTGAGGCGAGACGCGGCGTCGCTACAGGAACAGCGACGCCGCGTTGCCGATATTGTGCATGACGATTGGCAGCAGGATGCTCCCCGTCCGTAGTCGCACCCAGACCCCGATCAGCGACGGGCCGGCGGTCAGGGCGAAATAGAGCGGATCGAACGTGACCTGCCCGTGCGTGACGCCGAAGGCGTGGCACAGGCCGAACAGGGCGCAGGACAGCGCCGCGCCCCAACCCCAGTCGACGCCCAGGAACCGGACCCGGCCGGTGAAGGCGCGGTCCAGGACCAGCAGCAGGACGCCGCGATAGAAGGCCTCCTCCTCCAGGCCCGGCATGGAGAGCTGGAAGGCCATGGTCTCGGCGGTGGCGGGGTCGTTGGGGAAGGCCAGAGCCAGGCCGACGAACAGCAGGCAGTAGAGCCCGGCGACGATCAGCGGGGCCTTTAGGTCGTTCTGGCGCAGGGTCAGGCCGCTGCGGGTCCAGCCGATCGCGGGCAGGGACGCGACGGCCAGGGTGGCCAGCAGGGCCAGGATCTTGCCCTCCCAGTTCCACTGGCCGGGAATCAGGTCGGGCAGGCGGCCGTAGAGCCGGGTCAGCAGCAGGTCGTTCAGCAGAACGAACCCGGCGGCGGCCAGCAGCCAGCGCGGCGAGACGCCCTTGCCCAGAAATCCGATCACCCCGCCCGCCGCTAGCAGCATCGCCAGCACCAGGCCGATCCCCAACAGTCCGTCCATGAAACCCCTCCGAAGTTGATGAGGGGCGTTTACGGCAGACGGTTCAGCCGGGCTCCTCAGAAGGCGGCGGATCGTTCCTCAGAACCCGGAAGGCGCTTGGGGGCTGGCCTTCGACGGCCTGGAACGCGCGGTTGAACGAGGCGAGGGACGCAAAGCCACTGTCCAGCGCGATGGTGATCAGCTTGTCGCCGGCATGGGCGGGATCGGCCAGGCGCCGGCGGGCCTCGGCGACGCGATGGGCGTTGAGGAAGGCGCGGAAGTGGTCGTGGCCCAGGCGGTGGTTGATGAACGCCCGCACCGTCTTCTCTGGCGCGCCCATGCGACGGGCGAAGTCGGCGAAGGTCAGGTCGGGCTCCAGCGGTGCGCGCTCGATCTCGACCAGCACCCGCAGCCGCTCGGCCAGCCGCGCCTCGTCGCCGGCGGCGGGCAGGGCGGCCGGGGCCAGCGCGGCGCGCGGCGGCGAGACCGGCAGCAGCCGCAGGGCCAGCCAGGCGGTGAACGCCAGGAACACGGCGTTCTGGGCGATCGTGAAGGCCGGCGGCCCCCACTCCAGACCCATGACCATGTCCACGAGAAAGTCGGCCATAAGCTGTCCGGCCAGCAGCACGACGACCAGCACCCGGTCCCGCCGGCTCTCCTCCACGAGATCGCCCGCGCGGTCGCGGACCAACCGCCAGGCCAGGTAGCCGATCATCGACAGGCCCAGCGCGATCAGCAGCCAGGACAGACCCTTGCCCTCGACCGCGGGGCCAAGCAGCCCACGATCGGCGCTGGCGATCGCGATCCAGGCCATACCCGCCGCCAGCACCCCGCCGCGCGGCCGGAAGGTCTCGTCGAACGACGCCAGGCAGAACCACCACATGTAGACGGCGGCATAGCCGGCGATCAGCGCCGCGACGGACCCCAGCGGTCCGCCCAGCCGCAGCGCCGGGTCCGGCGTGTTCCCGGCCAGGAACCCCGCCAGGCACACGGCCATCGGCGCGAAATACACCGCCAGCCGCCGCGTGCGCGGCTCACGCCCCAGCAGCGCCGCCAGGAACAGCAGCAGGGTCGCCCCGGCGACGCGGACGACGACGTCCAGCTGGTCCATATCGCTCCGTTCTCAACTGGGTGACTTCTTCTCCCCGGAGAAGAAGCCCCCTTACATCTCACGGCGAGACGATCGCAGGGCTGATCAGGTCACTCAAGGACGACGCTCCGCGTCGCCGCGGCGCGGCCGCTCGTAGAGCGGTCCTTGACTGACCTGATCAGCCCTGCACGCTGCAGCCTCCAAGAGATTTAAGGATCGCACCGACCTGCGGGAGGTCGGGTGGCGACCCCTGAAACCCCTCTCTCATAGAGAGAGGGTTTCAGGAAGGCTGCTGCCCTAGCCGCTCCCAGCCCTCGAAGAACGGGAAGCGCTTGCTCCAAAACTCGGTCAAGCGCGGATCAGCGTCCACCCGCCGCACCACCTCCGCCATCCTCGGCGCCGCCTCGTAGAACCGCACCCGCCGGGGCCCCCAGCGGCTGACCACCGTGACGTAGAGGTCCAGCACCGTCAGCGCGTCGCCCAGCAGGTACCGCCCCGGCGTGATCTGGCTCTCCATTATCGCCCAGCAGTCGAGGATGCGCTCGGCGGTGGCGGCTTTGATCCGCGCGCCGACGTCCGGGTCATCCCCGCCCAGCCGTGACGGATCATCCCGCACCCAGAACAGCGAATAGATCGACGCCGGGATGAAGGTCATCCAGCGCAGGAACTGGGCCCGCGTCGGGTCGCCGATCGCCGGGCCGAGCCTGGCCTCGGGATAGCGATCCGCCAGCCAGATCAGGATCGCCGCGCTCTCGGTGATGGTCTCGCCATCGGGGGTGACCAGGGCCGGAATCTGCTTCAGCGGGTTGACGGCGGCGACCTTGGCCTGCTCGGCGGTGCCTTCCCAGGTCGGGGCCTCGACGATCTCGTAGGGCAGGCCGATCAAGGACATAGCGGCCTCCACAGGCACGCCGCCGGAGCCCAAGGCGCTGAAAATCCGGTAGGTTTCCATGGTCAAGCTCCGTGACTTATCCACACGCCGCTCACAACATCTTGTGTGACTGCGACATCAGAACCACTAGATGAACGAGTGGGCTTTGGTAGGGTGGGACTATCTTATCGTCCCTCCACGATTCTAGCCTCCCAGGGTTCGCCATGTCCGCTTCCTCGCTCATCCTGCCCGGCCTGATGACCCCCTCGGGCGGCTACAAGCCGTTCCGCTATCCGTGGGCCTACGACTTCTGGAAGAAGCAGCAGCAGGTCCACTGGATGCCGGAAGAGGTGCCGCTGGGCGAGGACCTCAAGGACTGGGCCGTCAAGCTGAACGACAAGGAACGGAACCTGCTGACGCAGATCTTCCGCTTCTTCACGCAGTCCGACGTCGAGGTGCAGGACAACTACATGGAGCGCTACGGTCGGGTGTTCAAACCGACCGAAGTGAAGATGATGCTGGCCTCGTTCGCGAACATGGAGACGATCCATATCGCGGCCTACGCCCTGCTCCTCGAGACCATCGGCATGCCCGAGACCGAGTTCTCGGCGTTCATGGAATACGAGGCCATGAAGGCCAAGCACGACTACATGCAGACGTTCGGCGTCGACTCGAACGCCGACATCTGCCGCACCCTGGCGATGTTCGGCGGCTTTACCGAGGGCCTGCAGCTGTTCGCCTCGTTCGCGATGCTGATGAACTTCCCGCGCTTCAACAAGATGAAGGGCATGGGCCAGATCGTCTCGTGGTCGATCCGCGACGAGAGCCTGCACTGCGACGGCATCATCAAGCTGTACCATGCGTTCAACAAGGAAACGAACGCGGTGACCAAGTCGGTGGCCGACGACATCATCGACTGCTGCAAGACCGTGGTCGGGATGGAGGACAACTTCATCGACCTGGCCTTCGAGGCCGGCGACATCCAGGGCATGACCCCCGACGACATCAAGGCCTATATCCGCTTCATCGCCGACTGGCGCCTGCGCCAGCTGCAGCTGCCGGAAGTGTACGGCGTGAAGGAAAACCCGCTGCCTTGGCTGCAGTCGCTGCTGTCGGGCGTCGAGCACGCCAACTTCTTCGAGGCCCGCGCGACCGAATACTCGAAGGCCGCGACCAAGGGTCAATGGCACGGTTCGGACGGCGTCTGGACCAGCTTCGACGAGATGATGAAGAAGCGCACGGACCTGACGCCGGCGCAGTGATCGCTTCAAGAGGGGCGTAGGAGCAGGGCGGGATTCGGGAGCCGGGTCCCGCCCTTCTTCGTTTCAGGTCTTCCGCATGGAGGCGCGCGATGACCGACAAGAGCTTCAAGGCCGGCGACAAGGTCGCCTGGGACCACAGCCAGGGGACGACGCAAGGCCACGTGGTCCGCAAGCAGACGACGCCGACCAAGATCAAGGGCCACAAGGTCGCGGCGTCCAAGGATCATCCGGAATACATCGTCGAAAGCGACAAGACCGGCGCGCGGGCGGCGCATAGGCCGGAGGAGCTGCGGAAGCGGTAGAAGTCGTCGCGCTGGCGGTCTAGGACGGGCGCGATTTCAGTCGGAGTGCTCCCCATGACCACCATCGCCCTGATCGGACCCGGCGCCATCGGCGGAACCTTGGCGACGTGGCTGGGGCAGCGGCAGGACCTGGAGCTGACGGTCTGTGTGCGGACACCGGTCGAGCGGTTGGTGCTGGAAACGCCGGACGGCGAGGTGACCGCCACGCCGCGCTTAGCGACGTCGCCCGAGGGGCTGTCGCCGGTCGACTGGGTGCTGGTGGCGACCAAGGCCTATGACGACGTGGCCGCCGCGTCGTGGCTGAAGGCGCTGGTCGGGCCGAGCACGCGGGTGGCGGTGATCCGCAACGGCGTCGAGCATCGCGAAGCCTTCGCCGGGCGCGTAGCCGACGAGAACCTCGTGCCTGTCATCGTCGACTTCCCGGCCGAGCGGCCGGCGGCGGGGCACTTCCGCCAGCGGCGCTATGGCTGGATCCGGGTCGAGGAAGGCGCGGCCGGCGAGGCGTTCGCGGCCCTGTTCGCCCATACGCCGATCGACGTGGCGACGACGGACGACTTCGTCTCGGTGGCCTGGCGCAAGCTGGCCCTGAACGCGGCCGGGGCGGTCAACGCCATCACCCTGAAGCCCTCGGGCGTGGCCCATGATCCAGGCGCGGCGAGCGTGATGAAGGCGCTGGTCGCCGAGTGCGTGGCGGTGGGCCGGGCGCAGGGCGCGACCCTGTCCGATGATCTGGGCGACCAGGTCGTCGACGGCTACCGCCAGGGTCCGCCGGACCTGGTCAATTCGCTGATGGCCGATCGCCAGGCGGGCCGGCCGATGGAGCTGGACGCCCGCAACGGCGTCATCGTCCGCCGGGGCGCGGCGCGGGGGATCCCCACGCCGGCCAACAGCATGATCGTGGCCCTGCTGAACGCGGCCGCCAGCTAGTTACGGCTGGTACTTCTTCGGGATCGCCTTGATCTCTTCCGGGGTCAGCTTGGTGATGGTCTTGGCGCGGATCGGGATGGCCATGCCCAGGCCGTCGCCGACGCGCAGGTCCAGGTCCAGCGGACCGCAGACGCTGTCGGGGCCGCGCACGATCGAGACGAGATGCGTGCCGGGCCACGTCAGCTGGTTCGAGCCGAAGGCCAGATCGACGCGATAGACGTCGCGGCCCCGGACCTTCATGTACAGCGTGTCCTTGTTCGGCGCGGTCCAGCCACGCCAGTCGGACAGATAGAAGCACTGGCGGGCGGGCTTGGCGGCCTTGGCGGGGGCGGTGTCGCCCTGCGCCGCCGAAGCGGCCGAGGCGGCCATGCCCAGAAGGGCGATCCCGATCAGCGCCGAGCGCGCAATGATCCTGCTCATGACGTACGTCCTAAAAAGCCCCTCGTTACAGGAGATTGGACCTCGCCCGGGGCTTGTCAAGTTTTTACTGTACATTTGAAACTGTACACGAAAAAGCCCGCCGCTCCTGGGAGCGACGGGCTTTCGTGGAAGCCTTGTCGGCTAAGGGGTTAGGCCCCTTAGGAAGCTATAGGAGCGGGCTCGCCCTCGACCTCGGGATCGTCCAGCTCGCCTTCCCACTTGGCGACCACGGCGGCGGCGACGCTGTTGCCGACGACGTTGGTGGCCGAGCGGCCCATGTCCAGCAGGTGGTCGACGCCCAGGACGATGGCGATCCAGGCTTCCGGCAGGCCGAAATAGGTCAGGGTGGCCATGATCACCACCAGCGAGGCGCGCGGCACGCCGGCGATGCCCTTGGAGGTCACCATCAGCAGCAGCAGCATGAAGACCTGCTGCTGGACCGTCAGGTGCACGCCGTGCGCCTGGGTGATGAACATGGTGGCGAAGGTGCAATACAGCATCGAGCCGTCGAGATTGAACGAATAGCCCAGCGGCAAGACGAACGAGACGATGCGGCGACGCACGCCGAGCTTCGGCAGGGCGTCCAGGATGCGCGGATAGGCGGCTTCCGAGCTGGCCGTCGAGAAGGCCAGCAGGGCCGGGTCGCGGATCGCGCCGAACAGCGGGAAGACCCGCTTGCCCAGGGCGACGAAGCCGGCCAGGAACAGCACGCCCCACAGCACGCCCATGGTGGCGTAGAAGCCCAGCACGAACTTGCCGTAGACGGCCAGCATCGACACGCCCTGGGTGGCGATGGTCGAGGCCAGGGCCGCGAAGATGGCCAGCGGGGCCAGCGTCATGACGAAGTTGGTGACCTTCAGCATGACCTGCGAGGCCTGCTCGGCCAGTTCCAGGACCTGCGGGGCCTTGTTGTCCAGCGAGGCGACGGCGGTGCCGACGAACAGGGCGAAGACGACGATCTGCAGGATCTCGTTCTTGGCCAGGGCGTCGAACACCGAGGTCGGGAAGAGGTGGGTCAGGAAGCCCTTCAGCGTGAATGCCGAGGTCGAGGCGGCCGGGGTCTGCTCGGCCGCGGTCGTGGCCAGGTGCAGGCCCGCGCCCGGCTGGATCAGATGGACCATGAAGAGGCCGATCAGCAGCGACACGGCCGAGGCGCAGAGGAACCAGCCCAGGGTCTTGGCGCCGATCCGGCCGACGGCGGCGGCGTCTTCCATGTGGGCCACGCCGGCGATCAGGGTGGTCAGCACCAGCGGCGCGATGATCATCTTGATCAGGCGCAGGAAGATGTCGGTGATCAGCGACAGGTTCTCGGCCGCCGACTTGGCGCCGGCGGCGTCCATCGTCTGGTTGATGGCCCAGCCGACCGCGACGCCCAGCACCATGGCCGCGACGATGAAAATGGCGAAGCGTTTGTTCATGAATCCCCCTGGCGCCCCCCACCAAGGTCATTGGCGGGCGTCGACGGCATGTTCTGGTTTCCGAAAGGAACGACGTGCGAGAACGCCCGCGCCGCCATTCGCTCCTTCCTTGAGCATTTCAGCCCTTGTGGCCGACCTGTGCGAGTTCGTCCATGCCCTTGAGGTGGTCCGGTCAGGCTTCCGGCGCGCCACGCCGAAGATACGGGCTCATCCTGTAGACGGACGCCCGCGCGGCTTCCTCACCTGCGGTCCCATCTTCGCTAAGTAATAAATCATTCCCATTCGGTGGGGCGCCCGTCTCGCCAACGTCGCAAAACGTCGCTATAAGGACCCATGTCAAACCAAGAAAAAGCAATCGCCGTCGTCGAACGGCTCAATGACGAATACGAACGCGCCGTCGACGCTCTCCGGACCGCCCTGCGCGCCTATCTCGAAAATGGAACCCGCCCCGACCCGCAGACGCGGTTCGACGGCTCGTTCGCCTATCCCGAGCTGCGGCTGACCTACGATCCCGAGGCCCTGCCGCCCAAGCTGGCCCGCTCGTACGCCCGCGTCAGCCGTCCCGGCGTCTATTCGACGACCGTGACCAAGCCGGCCCAGTTCAAGGATTACCTGGTCGAGCAGCTCAGCCTGCTGATGGACGACTTCGACGTCGAGATCGAGGTCGAGCGCTCGCGCCAGGAAATCCCCTATCCGTACGTGCTGGACGCCACCATCGACCTGAACCAGGCCGATGTGCGCTCAGAGGACATCGCCCGCTTCTTCCCGACCACGGATCTGGCCTTCATCGGCGACGAGATCGCTGACGGCGTCTGGAACCCGGCGCTGGAGGAAACCCGTCCGCTGTCGCTGTTCGACGGCCTGCGCACCGACTTCTCGCTGGCGCGCCTGAAGCACTACACCGGCACGCCGGCCGAGGACGTGCAGCAGTTCATCCTGTTCACGAACTACAACCGCTATGTCGACGAGTTCGTCCGCTGGAGCATCGAGCAGCTGCAGCAGCCCGATAGCCCCTACACGGCCCTGTCGTGCGCGGGCGGCCTGACCATCACCGCCAACACGGCCAATCCGGAACTGGCGGTGGCGGAGTCGACCTGGCGCAAGCACCAGATGCCCGCCTACCACCTGATGGCCCCGGGCGGCGCGGGTGTGACGCTGCTGAACATCGGCGTCGGCCCGTCCAACGCCAAGACCATCTGCGACCACCTGGCCGTGCTGCGTCCGCAAGCCTGGCTGATGATCGGCCACTGCGGCGGCCTGCGCGACACCCAGACCATCGGCGACTACGTCCTGGCCCACGCCTATCTGCGCGACGACCACGTGCTGGACGACGTGCTGCCGCCGGAAATCCCGGTGCCGTCGATCGCCGAGGTGCAACGCGCCCTCTACGACGCGGCCAAGGCGATCAGCGGCGACAGCGGCGACCAGCTGAAGAAGCGCCTGCGCACCGGCACCGTCGTCACCACCGACGACCGCAACTGGGAACTGCGCCACAGCCTCTCGGCCCTGCGCTTCAACCAGAGCCGGGCTGTGGCCATCGACATGGAATCGGCGACCATCTCGGCCCAGGGCTATCGCTTCCGGGTGCCGTACGGGACGCTGCTGTGCGTGTCGGACAAGCCCCTGCACGGCGAGATCAAGCTGCCGGGCCAGGCCAACGCCTTCTACGAGCGGGCGATCAGCCAGCATCTGCAGATCGGCATCCTGACCTGCAAGCTGCTGCACGCCGAAGGGCCTAACCTGCACTCGCGGAAGCTTCGGGCGTTTGATGAGCCGCCGTTCAGGTAGGGTCAGCAAATCTCCTCCCCCAGCGGGGGAGCAGATTCTAGAACCGCTCCACAATAATCGCCGGCACCATCCCGCCCGCCGCACACATCGTCACCAGCCCGCGCTTCAGGTCCCGACGCTCCAGCTCGTCCAGGATCGTGCCGATCAGGATCGAACCCGTCGCGCCGATCGGGTGGCCCAGGGCCATCGCGCCGCCGTTCACATTGACCTTGTCGCGGTCCAGCTTCAGGTCGCGGATGAACTTCTCGGCCACCACGGCGAAGGCTTCGTTGATTTCCCACAGGTCGATGTCGTCCGGCGTCAGCCCGGCCTTGGCCAGGGCCTTGCGCGCGGCCGGGACCGGGGCGTTCAGCATCAGGGTCGGGCTGTCGCCGACATTGGCCATGGCCAGCACACGGGCGCGGGGCTTGAGGCCATTCTTCCGCGCATAGTCCGGCGAGGCCAGCAGCACCGCCGCGGCCCCGTCCACCACGCCCGACGAGTTGCCGGCGTGGTGCATGTGGTCGATCTTCAGGTCCGGATAGACCTGCCGGATCAGGCCGGCATAGGTGTTGCCCGCCTCGTCGACCGGGATCTCGGCCAGGGCCGCGAACGAGGCCTTGAGGCCGGCCAGCCCTTCGGCGGTGGTCTGCGGACGCGGGAATTCCTCGTGCGCTAGGGCGACCGAGCCATCGTCGCGCAGCACCGGGATCAGGCTGCGATCGAAGTGGCCGCCCTTGATAGCCAGGTCCGCACGGCGCTGGCTCTCCAGGGCCAGGGCGTCGACATCGGCCCGGGTGATGCCTTCCAGCGTGGCGATGGCGTCGGCGCAGACGCCCTGGTGCGACTGCGGATGGCGGGCGCGCAGGCGCAGGTTGCCGCTGTCCAGCATCGGTGGCGAGGTCGGATTGGCCGTGGCCGAGGTGTAGGACATCATCTCGGTCCCGCCGGCGATCACCAGGTCCTCCATGCCGGACATGATGGTGGCCGCCGCCAGGTTCACCGTGGTGATGCCCGAGCCGCAGAAGCGGTCCAGGGTCACGCCGCTGGCCCGGGTGTCATAGCCGGCGTCCAGGGCGGCCATGCGGCCCAGGTCCCCGCCTTGCGACCCGCGCTGGCTGGAGGTGCCCCAGATGATGTCGTCGACCTCGGCGGTGTTCAGCGCGTTGCGCTCGGCCAGGGCTTTGAGGACCGTGGCGCCCAGGTGCTGGGGGTGGAAGTCGGCAAGGGCACCCTTGCCGACCTTGCCGATGCCGCGCGGCGTGCGGCAGGCGTCGATGATCCAGGCTTCGCCCATCGGTGTTCCTCCTCTTCGTTGAGAGGAGTGAACCGAGGGCGCCCCTGGGGCAGTCTAGCGTCTTTTACGCCTCTTCGGTCCAGGCCTTGATCAGCTGGTGGGCGATGGCCAGCGACGGCGGGCAGAACGCGCCTTCCAGCTCGCCCTTCAGCAGCTGAGCGGCCTCTTCCTTCGAGAACCAGCGGACCTCTTCCAGCTCGGTCTGGTCGGGGGCGGCGTCGCTGCTGTCGACCTCGGCGATCAGGCCCATCATCAGCGAGCCCGGCCACGGCCAGGGTTGGCTGGAGTGGTAGCGGACGGCGGTGGCGGTCAGGCCGGCCTCTTCCTTCAGCTCGCGGGCGCAGGCCTCCTCGATGGTCTCGCCGGGCTCCAGGAAGCCGGCCAGGGCCGAGAACATCCCGGCCGGCCATGCGGCCTGGCGGCCCAGCAGGCACTTGCCGTCATGGATGGCCAGCATGATCGCCACCGGGTCGGTGCGCGGGAAGTGCTCGGTGCCGCACGACGGGCAGATGCGCTTCCAGCCGCCGTCGGCGACGTTGGACGGCTGGCCGCAGGCGCTGCACCAGCGGTGGCGGCGGCGCCATTCGAACATCGACTTGGCGGTGGCCAGGATGCCGGCGTCGGCCGGCGGCAGGGTCGCGGCGGCGGCGCGCAGCTCCTCGAACCGACCCAGGCCCTGCAGCGGGCCCTCGGCCGGATCGGTGGCGGTGTCGATATCGACGGCGAAGACCGCGATGTCCTTCCACAGGCCCAGATACAGCAGCTTCTCGTTGCCGCCCGCCAGGTCCTGGGCCAGGTCGGCGCGCAGATAGGCGATCTGGACCCCGGTCGACTTGCCGTCGTCGTCCAGCAGGTCCTCGACCAGCGGCTTGCCGTTCCACAGCGCCACGGCCAGGGATTCGGCGTCGGCCAGCTTTTCGGCCAGCCAGGCTTCGTCCCCCCGGCGCTCGCTGTCGCGGTTCAGGGGGTTGCCGGCGAAGGTGTTGGTGATGATCGAGAGAGGCATGAGCGAACCTCTAGCGCGAGTACGAACGCTCGTCACGACGTCGCAGATGCGTCATGCGGCTTGCATCCGTCGCGATGAGTCGCGATATAGGCCTCGGAGATCGGCGCGGACGGAAGCCTCGCCAACCTGGTCAGGGCCGAGAGGCAGCAGCCACAACGAGATCACCTCTGGGTCGCTGTCCGGTCTCCACCTTCCCTAAAATCTGTCAGCAGATGGTCGGTCCGCTCGGGCCGGGCCTTTTGCTGCGCCCTTCGCACCACTACACTCAGCGCCATGGCCGACCTCGACGACCTCTCGCCTGATTCCGCGCCGCCTTGGGACGAAGCGCCCGCAGAGCGGGACGAGAACACCGCCGACATCTTCGGCGATGCGCCCGCGCCTGCGCCCGCGCCGGTCGTGGAAGGGCGTCCCGTCGTCGAGTCCCCGCCCGAGAACGAGAAGGGCGACGCCTATACGGTGCTGGCGCGGAAATACCGCCCGCGCACCTTCGAGGACCTGATCGGCCAGGAGGCCATGGTCCGCACCCTGGCCAACGCCTTCTCCACGGGCCGTATCGCCCACGCCTTCATGCTCACGGGCGTGCGGGGCGTCGGCAAGACCACGACCGCGCGCCTCTTGGCCCGCGCCCTGAACTACGAGACCGACACCGTCAAAGGCCCGTCCGTCGACCTGACCACCGAGGGCTACCACTGCCGCGCCATCATCGAGGGCCGGCACATGGACGTGCTGGAACTCGACGCCGCCTCGCGCACCAAGGTCGACGAGATGCGCGAGCTCTTGGACGGGGTGCGCTACGCCCCGGTCGAGGCGCGCTATAAAGTCTACATCATCGACGAAGTGCACATGCTGTCGACGGCGGCGTTCAACGCCCTGCTGAAGACGCTGGAAGAGCCGCCGCCGCACGCCAAGTTCATCTTCGCCACCACCGAGATCCGAAAAGTTCCGGTGACGATCCTGTCGCGCACCCAGCGCTTCGACCTGCGCCGGGTCGAGCCGGACGTGCTGGTCAAGCACTTCGACAAGATCTCGGCCAAGGAAGGCGCGCGGATCGAGATGGACGCCCTGGCCCTGATCGCCCGCGCGGCGGAAGGCTCGGTGCGTGACGGCCTCTCCTTGCTGGACCAGGCCATCGTCCAGACCGATCGCGGGGCCACGGTCACCGCCACGGTCGTGCGCGACATGCTGGGCCTGGCCGATCGCGGTCAGACCATTGCCCTCTTCGAAAACGTCATGGCCGGCAAGACCAAGGACGCGCTCGAGGGCTTCCGCGCCCTCTGGGGCTTCGGGGCCGATCCGGCGGTGGTGATGCTGGACGTGCTGGACCACTGCCACGGCTCGGCGGTGTCCAAGGCCTTGGGTCCGGACGCCCTGTCGATGCCCAAGGAGCAGGCCGCGCGCCTGGCCGCCATCGGGGCCCACACCTCGGCCGGCACGCTGTCGCGCCTGTGGCAGATGCTGCTGAAGGCCCATGAGGAAGTGCGCCGCGCGCCCGACGCCATGGCGGCCGCTGAAATGGCCCTGATCCGCCTGTGCTACGCCGCCGACCTGCCGGGTCCGGAAGAGGCGCTGAAGGCCCTGCGCGACGGTTCGCCGATCGGCGGCGGCGGTCCTGGCGGCGGCGTCGCCATGGGCGGCGGCTCGGCCGGCGGCGCGGTCTCGGCCGCCCACGCGCCGATGACCATGGCCGCGCCCGGCCAGCAGGCCATGCCGGTCGTGGCCTCGTTCGAGGACGTCATGGCCCTGATCGCCGCCAAGCGCGACATCGGCCTGCGGCTGGACGTCGAGCAGTATGTCCGTCCGATCAATTTCCGGGCCGGGGCCATCACCTTCGAGGCCGCCCCCGGCGCGCCTGGCAACCTGGCCGGCCGCCTGGTCCGCTTCCTGAAGGAGCACACCGGCCAGCCCTGGCTGGTCGCGGCCGAGGGCGGCGGCGGGGCCGAGAGCCTGATGGAGCGCCAGAAGCGCGAGGAGCGCGAGGCGCTGGCCGAGATCAAGAAGGACCCCTTCGTCGCCTCGGTGCTGTCGGCCTTCCCCGGCGCCGAGATCGTCGAGATCCGCAAGCTCCTCACCCCGGAGGCCCCGCCTCTGGAGCCGGACGAGGAAGAGGGATAACTCCCTTCCCCTTTGATGGGGGAAGGGTTGGGGATGGGGG